>NZ_JBFRGM010000012.1:0-241851 GCF_052115345.1 Mesorhizobium sp. 2RAF21
GGGCTCCGCTGCGGCACTGCTCGCAGTCTCCGGTGCGCGCGCCGCCGACGCTGTCGTCGTTGCCGAGCCGGAACCCGCTGAATACGTCAAGATCTGCGACGTCTACGGCGCTGGCTACTTCTACATCCCGGGCACCGAGACCTGCCTGCGYRTCGGCGGYTACATCCGTTATGACGCTGGCTTCGGCGACGTCGGCTCGTTCGATGGCGCTCGCGCCAACGACCGCCTCACCGGCAAGGACCAGGGCACCTGGTGGAAGCGCGGCCGCTTCGCGCTGAAGACCTGGACCGGTCAGGAGACCGAGCTCGGCACCCTGAAGACCTACACCGAGACCCGCTTCAACTTCGGCAACTCGCAGAACTACGGCTCCAACAGCTCGGGCAGCAGCTTCTCGCTGAACTTCGCCTGGATCCAGCTCGGTGGCCTGCGCGTCGGTAAGGACGAATCGGCCTTCAACACCTTCATCGGTTACGCCGGCAACGTCATCAACGATACGCTGGTTCCTTACGGCGACTTCGACACCAACCTGATCAGCTACACCTTCGATGCCGGCAACGGCCTCTCGGCGATCGTGTCGTTCGAACAGGGTTCGGGTGGCGAATCCCGCTTCCGTCGCCCCGGCGACACTTGGGTTATCGACAACAACACCATCGACAGCTACGTCCCGCACGTGGTTGGCGGCGTGAAGTACACCGCTGGCTGGGGTGCGATCACCGGCGTCGTTGCTTACAACAGCAACTATGAAGAGTGGGCTGGCAAGGTTCGCTTGGATGTGAAGGCGACCGACCAGATCGACCTGTTCATCATGGGCGGCTACGGCACCGACGACAATATCGACCGCAGCTTCTACAAGCAGTGGGGCGGCAACTGGGCTGTGTGGGGCGGTGGCACCTACAAGTTCAACGAGAAGACCTCGTTCAACGCCCAGATTTCGTATGACGACGCCAAGAACCTCGGCGTGGCTGCAAACATCGCGCACCAGCTGGTTCCGGGCTTCACCGTCACGGCCGAAGTCGACTACCTGAACGAAGGCAACTTCGGCAAGCCGGACTACACCGGCAGCTGGACCAACGCCAACAAGAAGAACAGCGTCGGCGGCCTCATCCGCTTCCAGCGCGACTTCTAAGAACAGTCCCTACGGACTTTCTGAAAACCCGGCGGGCAACCGCCGGGTTTTTTCTTTTTTCCCTCGTCATGCCGTTCCAGCGATCAGCAGCCAGTGCTTGCGCGGTTCGGTCGGTCGCTGTAGCCAGAACGCGAAACACCATCCGGGGCCTCTCCATGCCAAAACATCCTCCGCTGTCACCGATCGTCGCGGCGCTGCCGGCCACAGTGCCCTTCGTCGGCCCGGAGGCGCAGGAGCGCGACCGCTGCAAGCCGTTCCGGGCTCGCCTCGGCGCCAATGAAAGCAGCTTCGGCCCGTCGCCGCGCGTCGTCGAGCGCATGAAGGCGATCGCCGGCGACATGTGGATGTATTGCGACCCCGACAATCACGACCTCAAGCTCGCCGCGGCGGCGCATCTCGGCATCTCGGCCGACAACGTCGTGGTCGGCGAAGGCATAGACGGGCTGCTCGGCCTGGTGACGCGCATGTATGCCGGGCCGGACATGGCGGTCGTGACCTCGCTCGGCGCCTATCCGACCTTCAACTTCCATGTCGCCGGCACCGGCGGGCGGCTGGTCACCGTTCCTTATGAGAAGGATCGCGAGAGCCTCGACGGGCTGCTGGCGGCGGTAAAGCGCGAAAACGCGCCGCTGGTCTATCTCTCCAATCCCGACAATCCGATGGGGAGCTGGTGGGAGGCGGCGGACATCAACCGCTTCATGGAGGCCCTGCCCGCAACCACCATGCTGGTGCTGGACGAAGCCTATGGCGAGCTCGGCCCCGCCTCGGCGCTGCCGGCGGTCGACGCCAGCCTGCCTAACCTCATCCGCATGCGCACTTTCTCCAAGGCTTACGGGCTGGCCGGCATACGGCTTGGCTACGCCTTCGGCGAAGCCGGGGTGATCCGCGACTTCGAGAAGATCCGCAACCACTATGGCGTCAGTCGCATGGCGCAGGAGGCCGGCGTCACAGCGCTGGCCGACCAGGACTGGCTGCGGGCCGTGGTGGGCAAGGTCGAGGCGGGGCGCAAGCGAATCGCGACAATCGCCCGCGACAACGGTCTTACTCCCCTGCCCTCGGCCACCAATTTCGTGACGGTCGACTGCGGCCGCGACGGCGCCTTCGCGGCAAAAATCATGCAATCGCTGCTGTCGCGCGACGTCTTCATCCGCAAGCCGATGGCGCAGGGGCTGGATCGCTGCATCCGCATCAGCGTCGGCCTCGATCATGAGCTCGACATACTGGCCGAGGAACTGCCGGGCGCGGTCGCGGCGGCCCGAGGCAACTAGGCGCGGCAACTGCCGCAGCCTACTCAATAGAATAACAATAGCCTGTTGCGCGGAACCGGTATGCTCAGGCGCGCCTGGGCTTCGGCGCCGTCAAACCGCATGACCGCAACATCCAGCGGCGGCCGTCGCTGCGCAGGTCGGCGAGGCTGAGCGGTTCGACATCGATGTGACGGAAGCCGGCAAGCGGCGCCTGCAGCACACGCAGGATGGCGGCGCGGACGACCGTGGCGTGGGTGATAGCGACCGTATGACCTGGCTGGGCGACAAGGCTGTCGAGCAAATCCGAGACGCGGGCCGCGACAGCCGAGAAAGGCTCCCCTTCCGGCGGTGACGTGTCGGGATCGGTCAGCCAGCCCTGCGCCGCTTCCGGGGCGACCCGCTCGACCGCCTCGAAGGCGAGGCCGGCCCAGCCGCCATAGTGCTGGTCGCGCAGCGCCGGCGTTTCCACTGCGTCCAGCCCCAATGCTTCCGCCGTCTGGCGCGCGCGCCGGGCTGGAGCGGTGAGGAACCTATCCGCCGGATCGACAAGCCTGGCCAAGCGCGCCGCGGCGGTCACGGCCTTCGGCTCAAGCGGCTCATCGGACGGGAAAAAGCCGCGCCGGCTGGCCGCGCTGGCGCCGCAGCAGATCAAGGTAAGACGTACGAGCATCAGGCAAGCATCTGGAATCACGGCCCCAACTGCCGGCAAGCTAGCACAAGTCCGGCGCGCGGCGGCGCCACGCGGCTCGACATGGCTGGGGAGGAAATTGCCCGCAAGGCTTGCGGGTCCGGCGATCAGCTTTCAAACTGCCCGGCGAATCCGCAGCGTCCTGGTCAATAGGATGCGATTTCACCAATCCGTCGATTTTCTGCCTGCGACGGAGATTTGCAAGGCTCTTGTAATCCGGCCGCCATACTGAGCCGCGATGACAGATCGAGCCCGAGAAGGACAGCATGCAGGCGACATACTTCAATCCGCGGAGCATGATCTACGGGCTTCTCTCCGTCATTCTCTGGCCAGTCATCTTCACCGCCAGCATGATCGGCTCGTATTTCGCTTTCGAAAGCGACCATCCGATCCTGTGGTTCAACGTCGTCTACCTCACCAGCATCGCCGTCATCGCGCTTTTCGAGCGTTTGATGCCTTATGAGCGGAGCTGGCTGGAGCCGGATGGCGAGACGTTCAACAATGTCGCCCACACCACGGTGACCAAGGGGCTGACGCAGATCGCCGCCGCCATCACCACCTCGTTTCCGCTTCTGTTCGCGACCATCGCGCAACCGGCGCTGCACCCTTCCTATTCGCTGTGGCCAAGCGAAGCGCCGATGTTCGTGCAAGCCGTTCTCGGCCTGGTGATCGCCGAATTCGGGCTCTATTTCGCGCATCGGCTGAGCCACGAACGCCTGACGCTGTGGCGGTTCCATGCGCTGCACCACAGCGTGGAGCGGCTGTGGGTGCTCAACACCGGGCGATTCCACTTCGTCGATTCGCTGTTCAAGATGCTGCTTGGCCAGTTGCCGCTCTATCTTCTGGGCGCGCCGCTGCCGGTGTTTCTGTGGCTGGGCGCGGTCTCGGTGTTCATCGGCCTGCTCACCCATTGCAACATCGACATGCGCACCGGCCTGCTCGACCGGATCTTCACCACGCCGCGCATCCATCGCTGGCACCATTCGCGCGACCTGCGCGAAGGCAACACCAATTATTGCGAGAACATCGTGATATGGGACCAGGTGTTCGGCACCTATCTCAACCCGCCGCGCCCATCCTCGACCGACATCGGCATCAGCGGAACCATCGACAAGAGCTTCCTCGGCCAGATCGTGCAGCCCTTCTCCAAGGCCGGCATGCGGCGGATCATGGGCAAGGCTCCGCGCGAAAGCGACAGGAGCGTCCCAAAAAGCCAGGAACAGCCGGAGCGGCAGGAAGCCTAGGATGCATCCTGCTTGAGCGCGGACACCGCCATCTCGCTGTCGCGGATGTGTTCGTTGGCGTCGGGCTGGCGTTGCACCAGAAGGATGAACAAAAGATCGGTGAGCGCCAATTGCGCGTCGCGGGCCGAAATGGCGGAGGAGCGCACGCCATCGTCGTCGCCGACTGAATAGAGCACGACATCGGCGATGCGGCTGAGCGGATTGTTTTTCAGCGATGTCATGACGATGACCGCGGCGCCGCGGGCCTTGGCCAGTTCGGCGATACGCAGCGTCTCGATGCTGGCGCCGGAATGCGAAAGCGCGAAGAGAACATCATTGCGCCCAAGCGAGGAGGCGCTGGCGAGCTGCACATGGCTGTCGCTGTCGTGCAGGACGTTGCGGCCCAGCTTCATCAGCTTGATGGCGAAATCGCGCGCCACCAGCGCCGAGGCGCTGACGCCGGCAAGATGGATGCGCCCGGCCTTGTCCAGCCGGTCGAGCACCTCGCCGATGGTCTGCTCGCTGTTGACCGACATGCTCTGCTGCATGGAGGCGAGCTTGGAGGCGACCAGCTTCTGCAGGACGGTCATATAGCCGTCGCCGCGCTCGATCGAGCCATGCACCATGCCGGCCGGCGCGTGCCATTGCTTGGCCTTGGCCTCGCTGACGGCGAGCTTCAATTGCTGATAGCTGGAATAACCCAGCTTCTGCGAGAACTTGACGACGCTGGACTGGCTGCGGCCGGTCTGCTCGGCCAGCGCCGCGGACGACAATTGCAGCATCTCGTCGGGATTATCGACGATGAACTGGCCGATCTGCCGATCGGCCGGCGCCATGGTGTCGAGCGTGGCGTGGATCTTCTTGAGAACCGACATAGAGCCTGCTTCTTTGCCAATCGGGCAAGGAATAGAATATTCCAACGCAGGTTGACAGGGAAGAATATCCCGGTCAACTCTCGCCATGGTACCGCCAGTTCAACAGCTGCCGGAATGGACCCTGAACCATGGACAGATTGCGCATTGTCGGCGGGCAGCGACTGCAAGGCGCGGTCGCCATTTCCGGTGCCAAGAATGCGGCGCTGCCGCAGATCGCGGCATCGCTGCTCAGCCCCTCCCCGCTGGAACTGACCAACCTGCCGGCGGTCAGCGACGTGGACAACATGCTGAATGTGATTGCCCAGCATGGCGCCCAGATCAGCCGTTCGGCCCAGGCGGTGACGATCGACACCAGTGCGGCCGCTTCCAGGGAGACGACATACGACACGGTGCGCAAGATGCGCGCCACCGTGCTGGTGCTGGGGCCACTGCTCGCCCGCTTCGGCCAGGCGCAGGTATCGCTTCCCGGCGGTTGCGCCATCGGCGCGCGGCCGGTGGACATGCATATCAAGGCACTCGCACAATTGGGCGCCGACATCGGCATCAAGGGCGGGTCGATCGTGGCCAACGCGCCGGACGGCCTGACCGGCGCACGCATCGTGCTCGGCTCGCCCTCGGTCGGCGCCACCGAGACGGCGATGATGGCGGCAACGGCCGCCAAGGGCGAGACCGAGATCGTCAATGCCGCACGCGAGCCGGAAGTGGCCGACCTCGCCGCCTGCCTTGGCGCCATGGGCGCCACCATCGAGGGCGCCGGCACGCACCGCATACTCGTGCAAGGCGATACGCGCTGGCGCGCCGCCAGCCATCACACCATTCCCGACCGCATCGAGGCCGGCACCTATGCGATCGCGGCGGCCATCACCGGCGGACAGCTGGAACTGACGCATGCGCGGCTGGAGCACCTCGCCTCGGTGGTGCAGATCCTGGAGGCGACCGGCGTCAGCGTGTGGCCCGGCGACCGTGGCCTGATCGTCTCGCGCGACGGGCCGCTGCGTTCCGTCGACGTCACCACCGAGCCCTATCCCGGCTTTCCGACCGACCTGCAGGCGCAGTTCATGGCGCTGATGTGCTGCGCGCCGGGCGCCTCACTGCTGCGCGAAACGGTATTCGAAAACCGCTTCATGCACGTGCCGGAACTGATGCGGCTGGGCGCCAACATCACCTTGCAGGGAACCTCGGCGCTGGTGCGCGGCGGCAACCCGCTGCGCGGGGCGCAGGTGATGGCAACCGATTTGCGCGCCTCGGTTTCGCTGGTGCTGGCGGCGCTGGTGGCCGAGGGCGAAAGCGTGGTCAACCGCGTCTACCACCTCGACCGCGGCTATGAGAGCCTCGACCGCAAGCTGCGCATGTGCGGCGCGACGATCGAGCGGTTCCGCGAATGAGCGCCGCGCCGCATTTCTATCTCGGCGTCGACGGCGGCGGCACCGGCTGCCGCGCCCGCATCGAGGACGAAGGCGGCACGGTGCTCGGCCAGGGCCTGTCCGGACCGGCGACGACGCGGCTTGGCATCGAAGCCGCATGGGCCTCGATCGCGCGCGCCTTCGGGGCGGCCGCCGAGGAGGCCGGCTTCGGCCGGGCCGAACTCAAGCACACCTTCGCCGGCATCGGCCTGGCCGGCATCGGCCGCAAGGGCGCGCTGGAGGCGCTGCGGGCGATCGAGCATCCCTTTCTCGGCATCGACTTCACCAGCGATGGCATGGGCGCCTGCCTTGGCGCCCATTCGGGCCTCGACGGCGCCATTGTCATCGCCGGCACGGGCTCGATCGGGCTGGGTTTTGTCGGGGACCGCAATCTGCGCGTCGGCGGCTACGGTTTTCCAATCTCGGACGAAGGCAGCGGCGCCGACCTAGGACTGAAGGCAGTGCAACTGGCGCTGCGCGCCCAGGACGGCCGCCATGACCGCTCCGCCCTGCTCTCGGAAATCATGCAGCGTTTTCAAGACGATCCGATGGAGGCGGTGGCCTGGATGGATCGCGCCACGGCGACCGATTACGCGGCCCTCGCCCCGACCGTGATGCGCCATGCCGACCAGGGCGACGCGGCGGGACGGCGCATCGTGCAGGCGGCGGCCGAGCAGATCGACACGCTGGTGCGCACGCTGTTCGACAAGGGAGCGCCGCGCGTCACCTTGTTAGGCGGATTGGCCAGCCCGCTGGAACCGTGGCTGGCGCCTGATGTGCGCCGGCGGCTGAAACCGGCCGATGGCGACGCGGTGTCGGGCGCCATCATCCTGGCACGGCGGGCCGGTAGCCGGATGGCGAATTGCCCGCCTTGAGGTGGTTTGGAATATTTAATTCCATCCTATATTGACACAAAGGAATAATGCATTCTAAAAAGTTAACGGGATACTACCGGACCGGTATCGATGCGGTCCAAACGGGAATGCGCAGGTGAAGATCGTGTCCGAACAAGGCCTGATAGCGGAGCTGGAGCGACTGGTTTCCGAGGATCGGAACCCGCGCACCATGGACATGGACCTGTTGCCGACGGTCGAATTGCTGCGCAGGATCAACGACGAGGACCAGGGCGTCGCCGGCGCGGTCGCCAAGGTGATCCCTGAGATCGCCGCCGCCGTCGACCGCATCGCCGCCGCCTTCCGGAAGGGCGGCCGCCTGATCTATATGGGCGCCGGCACCAGCGGCCGCATCGGCGTGCTCGACGCCTCCGAATGTCCGCCGACCTTCCGCGTGCCGCCGACCATGGTGGTCGGGCTGATCGCCGGCGGCTATGACGCGCTTTTGAAGGCGACCGAGGGTGCGGAAGACAGCCAGGCCAAGGGCGCCGAGGCGCTGGCCGAGATCGGGCTGACCGCGAAGGACGTGGTGGTCGGCATCGCGGCCAGCGGGCGCACGCCCTATGTCATCGGCGGGCTGAACCACGCCAGGAAGATCGGCGCCACCACGGTGGCGCTGTCCTGCAACCCGCAATCGACGATTGCCGATATCGCCGAGATTGCCATTTCGCCCGTGGTCGGCCCGGAAGCGCTGACCGGGTCGACGCGGATGAAATCCGGCACCGCCGAGAAGCTGGTGCTGAACATGCTGACCACGGCCAGCATGGTGAAGATCGGCAAGACCTATCAGAACCTGATGGTCGACCTGAAGGCGTCGAACAGGAAGCTGGTGGCGCGCGCGGCGCGCATCGTCATGCAGGCGACCGAGTGTACGCTGGAGGAGGCTGAAGCGGCACTTGCCAAGACCCATAACGACGTGAAGCTGGCCATCCTGATCACAATGACGGGGATGAACCTCGCCGAGGCGCGGATTGCGCTGGAAGGTGCTAACGGCTTCCTGCGAAAAGCGATCGAACACGGCGGGCCTGCCGCGATGTGAGGCTGTCGGCATCGATCCGGACTTGGACAAAGAAGACCATTTCGACCAAGAAGAACATAAAGGGAGGATGAAATGACCAGTCAATTCAAGCGCCTGCTCGGCCTGACCGCGGCCATCGTGCTCGGCGCCACCGCATTTGCCGGCACCGCCGACGCGGCCAAGCTGCGCATGGCCTGGGCGCAGGATGCCACCGGCCTCGACCCGCACAAGCAGACAGCCTTTTCCTCGCTGCGTCTTTTGGAACTCATCTATGAGCCGCTGGTGCGCCTCGATGCGGAACTCAAGATCGTGCCCGGCATCGCCAAGAGCTGGGCCTTCTCCGCCGATGGCAAGGAACTGACCTTCAAGCTCGACCCCAAGGCGAAATTCCAGAACGGCGCAGCGGTCACTCCGGCCGACGTCAAGGCCTCGTTCGAGCGCATCCTCGACGAGAAGACGGGGGCGGCCAACCGCGCCAACTATCTGTCGATCGCCAGCATCGAGACGCCGGACGCGGAAACCGTCACCTTCAAGCTGTCGCAGCCGGACGCGCCGATCCTGACCGCGATGACCGACACCAATTCCTCGATCGTTCCGGCGGCCGACATCGCCGCCGGCACCATCGGCACCAAGGCCGTCGGCTCCGGCCCGTTCAAGCTGGAGCGCTGGGACCCGAATTCCAAGGAAATACTCACCGCCAACAAGGACTGGGCCGGCGGAGCGACCGGCGTCGAGGGCATCGAGATCAGCGTTCTGCCCGACGAAACCGCCATCCTGGCGGCGATGCGCACCGGGCAGATCGACTTCGCGCTGCTCAACGACCCGCTGATCGCCACGCTGGTGCCGAAGGAGCCGAAGCTGCAGCTGAACCGCGCGCCGGTGCTTGCCTATCACGTGTTGCAATTGAACCCGGCGCGCAAGCCGATGAACGAGCTGGCGGTGCGCCAGGCCATTTCCTGCGCCGTCGACCGGCAGGCAGTGCTCGACACCGCCTCGCTTGGCGAAGGCAAGGTGACCGGCCCGCTGACCATGCCGTTCTTCGCCTCCGATCCGAACACGCTGTTCTGCTACAAGCGCGACGTGGAGAAGGCGAAGAAGCTGATGGCGGATGCCGGCATGACCGGCGGTTTCACCGCCACGGTCATCGCCGCCACCGGCGAGCCGCCGACGGCGGCGGCCGAGGCGCAGGTGCTGCAGGCGCAGCTCGCCGAGATCGGCGTCAAGCTGGACATCAAGATGATGGAGCTGAACGTCTATGTCGACACCTGGCTGAAGGGCGATTTCGACATGGCGATCGCGCTGAATGGCGGCCGGCCTGATCCATATACGATGTACAACCGCTACTGGACCAAGAACGGCAACCTGCAAAAGGTCTCGAACTTCGCCGACGACACGCTGGACGCGCTTCTGCAGAAGGGCCGCGTCGAGACCGATCCGGAAAAGCGCAAGGCGATCTTCGCCGATTTCGACAAGGAGCTCGCCGAAAAATCGCCCTGGGTGTGGCTCTACACCTCCTATGGCTATACGGCGCAGCAGAAGAACGTGCAGGGCTTCGTGCCGATGCCGACGGGCTCGCTGGCCAGCCTCGGCAAGGTGACCGTCGGGCAATGACGCGGACGGCCTTACCTTTCCTTCAACCGGGAGGGTAAGGCGCCTCGCCTGACCGAAACCCGCACATCCCGACACCCCGCACATCCCGACACAAGGGCACGTCGCGTGAACTATCTGATACGGCGCCTTGCGGCCTTCCCCCTCGTGCTGATCGGGGTTTCGATCGTCGTCTTCATCGCCATCCGTCTCGTGCCGGGCGATGCCATCACCGCGATGCTGGGCACCGAGGCCGGCCTTTTGACGCCGCAGCAGCGCTCGTCGCTCGCTGCCTATTTCGGCATCGACCAACCCTGGCCGGTGCAATACTGGCGCTGGTTCACCGGCCTGTTTTCGGGCGATCTCGGCATTTCCGTCACCTATGGCAAGCCGGTGCTGGCGGTGATCCTCGAGCGTTTCCCGCTGACGCTGGAACTGGCGCTGCTGTCGATGCTGATCGCGCTGGCGATCGGCGTGCCGGCCGGCGTCTTCGCCGCCACCCGCAACGAGCGGCCGGCGGACCTTGGCGTGCGCGTCGCCGCCATGATCGGCCAGTCGACGCCGAGCTTCGTCGTCGGGCTGGTGCTGATCTACATCCTGTCCGCGGGTTTCGGCGTTTTGCCGACGATGGGCGCCTTCACCCCGCTCTGGCAGGATCCGCTGCAGAATCTCGGCCAGATGATCCTGCCTGCGGTCACGCTGGGCTGCGCCTTCGCCGCATCGGTGACGCGGGTGTCGCGCTCGGCCATGCTCGACGTGCTGAGCGACGACTATGTGCGCACGGCGCGGGCCAAGGGCGCGCCGGAACGCAGCGTCATCTGGCGGCACGCGCTGCCCAACGCGCTGGTGCCGGTGGTGACGCTGAGCGGCATCGAATTCGGTTACCTGCTGGGCGGCGCCGTCATCGTCGAGCAGATCTACGCGCTGCCCGGCCTTGGCCGCATGGTGCTGGAAGCGATTTTGCAGCGCGACTACGCGCTGGTGCAGGGCTCGGTGCTGTTCATCGCCCTCAACTTCATGATCGTGAACCTCCTGGTCGACCTCGCCTATGTGGCGCTCGACCCGCGCATTCGCCTGGAAGGCCGGTGATGGGCATGGTCAGAGCCATCTTCGCGCATCCCAGCGGCCGCATCGGCGGCGCGATCGTGCTGGTCTATGTTGTCATCGCGCTGTTCGGCGCCTTCGGCCTGACCCCGCACGATCCGCTGATGCAATACCGCATCGACCGGCTGCACGGGCCGTCTCCCTCCTACTGGATGGGCACCGACCTGTTCGGCCGCGACGTGGCGAGCCGGCTGATGAAGGGAGTGGGCCAATCCTTCACCGTGGCCTTCTTCTCGGTCGCGGCGGCCGCGCTCTCCGGCACGGTGCTCGGCCTCACCGCCGCCTGGTACGGCAAACGCTGGGACACGGTGATGATGCGGCTGATGGACGTGCTGCTGGCTTTCCCCGCAATCCTGTTGGCTCTCTTGGTGGTGACGATCATCGGACCCGGCACCTGGACCAGCGTGGTGGCGATCAGCATCGTCTACACGCCGATCTTCACACGCGTGGTGCGCGGCCCGGCGCTTTCGCTGAAAACCCGCGACTTCGTCGACGCCGCGCGCACCTTCGGCTCCAGCCGTTTCTACATCCTGACCCGCCACCTGCTGCTCAACCTCGTGGCGCCGCTCGCCGTGCAGGTGACGCTGGCGCTCGCCTGGGCATTGCTGACGGAGGCGGGCCTGAGCTTCCTCGGCCTCGGCACCCAGCCACCGGCCGCCTCGCTCGGCCTGATGTTGAGCGACAGCCGCAATTTGATGGAACAGGCGCCGTGGCTGCTGGCATTCCCGGCACTGGCCATCATGCTCTCCATCCTGGGCTTCAATCTGCTCGGCGACGCGCTGCGCGACATCCTCGACCCGAAGACGAGGAGGGCGTGAGATGAAACCCATTCTCTCCGTCCGCGACCTGCATGTCAGCTTTGGCCGAGCGCCCGATGCCAAGGAAGTCGTGCATGGCGTGAGCTTCGAGGTTGGCGTCGGCGAGGTGCTGGCGATCGTCGGCGAAAGCGGCTCGGGCAAATCGGTCACCGCGCTGTCGACCAACCGGCTGATCGATTATGCCGGCGGCCGCATCACCAGCGGCACCATCGAGCTGCTGCGCGCCGACGGCACGGTCACCGACATCGGCAGCGCCAGCACGCAGGAACTGACGAAAATCCGCGGCGCCGAAATCGGCGTGATCTTCCAGGAGCCGATGACCTCGCTGAACCCGGTGCTGAGCATCGGCGCGCAGGTGGAAGAAGCGTTCCGGCTGCATCGCGGCCTGACCGGCAGACAAGCCAAAGCGGCGGCGCGCGAGGCACTGGAGCGGGTGCGCATCCCCGATGCGGAGCGGCGCCTGTCGGCCACGCCCGACCAGCTTTCCGGCGGCATGCTGCAGCGGGTGATGATCGCCATGGCGCTGGCCTGCAACCCGCGCCTTTTGATCGCCGACGAGCCGACGACGGCACTCGACGTGACGGTGCAGGCGCAGATCATGGCGCTGCTGGCCGAGCTTCGGCGCGAGACCGGCATGTCGATGATCTTCATCAGCCACGACATCGGCCTGGTGGCC
This sequence comes from Mesorhizobium sp. 2RAF21, assembly GCF_052115345.1. NCBI lineage: Bacteria > Pseudomonadati > Pseudomonadota > Alphaproteobacteria > Hyphomicrobiales > Phyllobacteriaceae > Mesorhizobium > Mesorhizobium sp. 2RAF21. The sequence continues at coordinate 12,659 of NZ_JBFRGM010000012.1, forward strand.
GGCATCGCCGACCGCGTGATGGTGATGCAGGACGGCCACGCGGTCGAACAGGGCGAGCTCGGCCAGATCCTCGACCATCCGCAGCATCCCTATACCAAACATCTTTTGCATGCCGTGCCGCACTTTTCCGGCGGCGACGCGGCACGGACGGACACCATCCGCGCGCAGGCGGACGAGATGCGGCCGACGGTGGCCAAACCGACGCTCGCGGTGGACGATCTCGTCGTGCGTTATCCCTTGAAGAGCGGCTGGCTGAGCCGGCCTTTCGGCGCGGTTCACGCGGTGGATGGCGTCGGCTTCGACCTTTTGCCCGGCGAAACGCTGGCGATCGTTGGCGAAAGCGGCTCGGGCAAGTCGACCACGGCGCGCGCCGTGCTTGGTCTCGTGGCGCCGACGCGCGGCGCGTTCTCGGTCGACGCACATGCGGCGCGGCCCGGACAAAGCCGGCTGCCGGTGCAGATGGTGTTCCAGAACCCCTATGCCTCGCTCAACCCGCGCCTCAGCATCGAGCAGATACTGGGCGAGCCGGTGATCGCCGCCGGCCAGCGCATCGACGCCACTGTGCGCGCCAGGATGACGGCGCTGCTCGCGCGCGTCGGGCTGCCGCAGGACAGCCTGGCGCGTTATCCGCACCAGTTTTCCGGCGGCCAGCGCCAGCGACTGTGCATCGCGCGCGCGCTGATGCTCAACCCCTCGGTGGTGGTGCTGGACGAGGCTGTCTCCGCGCTCGACGTTTCGGTACAGGCACGCGTGCTGGAACTTCTGGTCGACCTGCAGCGCGAATACGGCCTTGCCTATCTATTCATTTCGCACGACATGGCGGTGGTGGAACGTATCGCGCACCGGGTTGCCGTGATGTTTGCCGGCCAGATCGTCGAGATCGGCGAGGCGAAATCGGTGCTGTCCGATCCGCAGCATCCCTACACGAAAAAGCTGATCGGCGCGGTGCCGACCATCGCGCGGCGGCGCCAGCATTTCGAGCTCGATACAAGGCAGGTGCCCTCGCTGGTCAGGCCGCTCGGTTTCGAGCCGCCGCCGGCGACATGGCGCGAATATGGGCGCGACCACAAGGTGCGTGCGGAGGCCTGAAGGGGAACAACAAGGAATGGCCAGCGACGATTTCCGCCAGCGTTTCGACCGTGCCTTTGCCCCGCTGCAGGGGGCGATCGAAGCCGGCCGCATCCCCGGCGGCGTGCTGGGCCTGGCGACGCGCGACGGCCAGCGGCTGACCCGCGCCATCGGGCTGGCGCAACGCGTGCCGGGCGAGCGGCCGATGCGGGAGGACAGCTGGTTCGACCTCGCCTCGCTTACCAAGGTGATCTTCACGACGCCGCGCATCCTGGCGCTGGCCGAGGCAGGCGCGATCGATCTTGATGCGCCCTTGACCACGGCCCTGCCGGACCTGCGCCAATACGATGCCGATGCCTGGGAACGGCAGGTGACGTTCCGCCAGTGCCTCGGCCACCAGACGCCGTTCCCCGCCGTCGCGCCGATCTACACCTATGGCCGCGACCCCGATTTGTTGCGCACCTTCGTGCTGCAACGCGAATGGCGCCGGCTGGACGAGCCGGTCTATTCCGACATCAATTTTATTCTTCTCGGGCTCGCCATGGAGCGGCTGTCCGGCAAGACGATCCGCGCCATGGACGCGGGGCCGGGTTTCGCGTTCTTTGCCGAACCGGAGCGATCGGCGGCGACGGAGGACTGCACCTGGCGCCACCGGGTTTTGAGTGGCGAGGTGCATGACGACAATTGTTCCGCCCTGCAAGGCGCCGGCCATGCCGGGCTGTTCGGCACGGCCGGTTCGGTGCTCGACTTCGCGCAAGGCCTGCTCGACGGCAGCGGCGCCTCGGCAAGCGCCGTCGCGCTGATGCGGAAACCGCTGTCGGCCAGGCGCACACATGGCTGGGAACACGCTTATGCCGGCTGGTCGGGTGGCGATGGTTGCAGTGCCGGCACGATCGGCCATACCGGCTTCACCGGCACCGGGCTGTGGATCGACTTCGACGCAGGCCACGCCTGGACCTTGCTCACCAACCGCATTCACCCGACCCGCCATTTCGACAGCGGCATTGTCGATCTTCGCCGCCAGGTCGGCGACCTCTTGAACGGAGCAGAACCATGAACCCCATCTGGTCGGTCGGGCTGATGACCGGCACCGTGCTCGACGGCAATATCGACGTCGCGCTGTTGAAGACCGACGGCGAACGCATCGAGACTTTCGGGGCCTATGCGCTGGTGCCCTACGACGCCCCCATTCGCCCCATGCTGGAGGAAGCGCAGGCTGCAGCCCGCGTCTGGAATTTCGAGGGGCCGGAACCGGCGATCTTCGCCGAGGCCGAGGCCGCATTGACCCGCGCGCAATCGGCGGCGGTGAAAAAGGTGGTGGAAGAGGCCGGCATGACGATGGCCGAGATCGGCGTCGTCGGCTTCCACGGCCAGACCGTGCTGCATCGCGGCCCGCAGAAGGGCCGGCCTGGCGACACGCGCCAGCTCGGCGACGGCGCGCTGATGCAATCCATTCTCGGCACAAAAGTGGTCTACGACTTCCGCACCGCCGACATCCGCGCCGGGGGCCAGGGCGCGCCGCTGGCGGCGGTCTATCACGCGGCGCTGCTTGGTACGGCCGGCGCGCACGGTGACAGCGCCATCCTCAACCTGGGCGGCGTCGGCAACGTCACCTGGTGGGACGGCAAGGGCGACATCGTCGCCTTCGACACCGGCCCGGCGAACGCCCCGATCAACGACTTCATCAAGGCGCGGGGCTTGGGCGAAATGGATCGCGACGGCGCCCTTGGCGCCGCCGGCAAGGTGGACGAGGCGCGGCTGGCGAAGCTGCTGGAGCACCCCTATCTCGCGGCGCCCTTCCCGAAATCGCTCGACCGCTTCGACTTCACCGCGGCAATGGCCGACGGTTTGAGCGATGAGGACGGCGCCGCCCTGCTCACGGCGTTCAGCGCTTCCTGCGTCGGCAAGGCGCTCGACCTTTTGCCGCGGCGGCCGAAGACGCTGTTCGTGTCGGGCGGCGGCCGCCACAACCCGACATTCATGGCGATGCTGACCAGCCGCGCCGGCGTCGATGCGGTTTCCGCCGACAAGCTCGGCTGGCGCGGCGATGCCGTGGAGGCCGAGTGTTTCGCCTTCCTGGCGGTGCGCGCGCTGCGCGGCCTGCCGATCAGCTTCCCCAGCACCACCGGCGTGCCGAAGCCGATGACCGGCGGACGCATCGCGGGGTGACAGGCGGCCTCGCCTCCCCACTCGCGGGGCGGCGGGTCAGCCTTCTTCGCCGACCCGCAAACTCTTCGCCAAAAAGGTCCGCGTGCGGCCTTTCGGGAAATCCGGCAGGGTTCCGAAGGGCTGATAACCCTGGCGCTGATAGACCTTCAGCGCGGTCGGATTGAAGGTATCGATATAGGCACCGTGGCAGCCGCGCGCGGTGGCCTCGTCCTCGGCCGCCTGCAGCATCCTTGCCGCCATGTTCTGGCCGCGCAGGCTCTCGTCCACCCAGAGCCACTGCACGTAGAGCCAACCCCAGGCGGTGTAGCCGGAGATGCCGGCGGCCAGCCTGCTCTTGTCATCGCGAACCAGCACCGCCAGCGCGCGCCGCTCCGCCGGGCCGACATCCTGAACGTTGAACGCCGCGAGGCTGTCGCCAACGACGGCGAGCACCACGGGGTCGGGGGTCTCGGTGACTTCGATCTTCATGCGGTGCCTTCCAGTCCCTGCCTTACCGGCAAAGCCGATCCGGGACTTGGTGTAGCGGCCTTCGCCGGCCGCTTCAACGGCGCGGCGGTGCTGTTGGCATCGATCGGGCCGATGCCTGCGAAGATCGCGAATAGGCGGACAGGTCCTCCCCCTCAAAGCCGATTGCGCAGCAAGGTCGCGACCACGAAGAGCGCGCCGACCGAGGAGGTGATGATGCCGATCGGCAGTTCCTGCGGCGGCAGCAAGGTGCGGGCCAGGAGATCGCTGGCCAGGAGCAGGACGGCGCCGAAAACCGCGCAGGCAATGACCAGCCGCAGATGGAGCTGTCCGGCGAAACGGCGCGCCAGATGCGGGATCATCAGGCCGACAAAGCCGATGACGCCGGCGACCGAGACGAGGATGGCGGTGGAGAAGGCGGCCGCCAGGAAGGTGAAGGTCCTGAAGCGGGCGACCGGAACGCCGAGGCTTTCGGCGGTGTTCTCGCCGGCCAGGAACGCGTCGAGCCAGCGATGGTAGCGCAGCGCGAAGGCCAGGATGACGGTGGCGCCGAGAAGCGCCAGGCCGATATTGCTCCAGCGGGCGAGACCGAGCCCGCCCATGGTCCAAAACAGCACGGAATGGGCGGCGCGCTGGTCGCCGGCGAAGACCAGGTAATTGGTCAGCGCCGTGAACAGGAACGAGACGGCGAGGCCGGCGAGGATCAGCCGTTCCGGCCCCTGGCCGCGAATGCGGGCGACAAGCAAGAGCACGACGATCGCGGTGAGGATGCCGCCGGCGAAGGCGGCAAGCGGCAAGGTCCAGATGCCGAGCCGGTCGCCGAAGACGGTGATGACCGAAACCGCGCCGGCGGCCGCGCCTGACGACAGGCCGAACAGGAACGGGTCGGCCAGATCGTTGCGCGTCACCGTCTGCAACAGCGCGCCGACGACGCCGAGGCCAGCGCCGACGCAGATGGCGAGGATCGCCCTCGGCAATCTCAAGTCGACGACGATCTTCTCGACCGGCACCGAAACGGCGGCCGCGTCGAGGCCGACGGCGCGCGCAAGTGCCGCGATCACGTCTCCCAACGGAATGACCGTCGAGCCATAGGCGATCGACAGCAGCGCCAGCAGGACAATCAGTGCCGCGCCAATACCGATCGCCGCGCCGTAGGACCTCGTCACGTTCAGAAAGCCTCCGGGTGCATGGCCTTGGCGATCTTGTCGATGGCTTCGATGTTGGCCGGCCCGGGCGTCAGCTCCGCATAACGAAGGGCGACGAAGCGGTTGTTCTTGACCGCGTCCGTTTCCTTCATGGCCGGGTGGCTTTTAAGAAAATCAATCAGCTTCCGGTAGCCGGCCGCATCCTGGTAGTCGAGCAGGACCAGGAATTCCGGGTTCCTGGCGGCGACCGTCTCCCAGTCGGTGTTGCCCCAGCTGGTCTGCATGTCAGCCATGATGTTGGTGCCGCCGGCGGCCTCGATCATCGCGGTCGGAATGGCGAATTTGCCGGCGGTGAAAGGCTTGTCCTCGCCGGAATCGTAGAGGAAGACGCGCGTGCCGCTGCGGTTGCCGACCTTGGCGGTGATAGTGCCAAGCCTTTCCTTCCAGCCGGCGACCAGGGCGTTCGCCTTCTCTTCCTTGCCGAAAATCTTGCCGAGTTTCTCGACGTCGCCAAACAACAGGTCCATCGACGCCGCCGGGCGGTTCTTGTCGACGTGGATACAGCTTTCGGTGAGAAGCAGCGTCTTGATGCCGTGCGGGGCCAGCGTATCAGGCGTCACCTCGCCGCCGGGCTTCATGCCGTAATACCAGCCGGCGAAGAAGAAATCGGGCTCGACCGCGAGCAGGTTTTCCAGCGTCGGATACTTCGGCGCGAGTTCCGGGATCGCGCCCTGGGCGGCCTTGAACGCGGCATCGACCTTGTACCAGCCGGTGATGCCGGTCAGGCCGACGATCTCGGGCTGCAGCCCCAGCGCGAAGGCCATTTCAGACATGTTGAGATCGTTGATGACCGCGCGCTTGGGCGGCGCGTCGAAAGTCAGCGGAACGCCGCAATTGTCGACGGTGACCGGGAAGGCAAAAGCCGCCGATGCAAACAGCGAGAGGGCAAGACCAAGCGCAAGACGTTTCATGGGAACTCCGTTGGGATTGTTCAGCGGGAAAGGCGGATCGGAACGTCGAAGACCGTCAGTTCGCGGTCCCGTTCTTCCGGATGGGGGAACCGCAACACGTCGATCGAAAAGACCTCGCGCACCAGAGCGGGCGTCAGCGTCTCGACCGGCGAGCCGAGCGCGCGCAACCGCGCCTTGTCCATGACGGCGACATGGGTGGCAAAGGGCGCGACCAGCGGCAGGTCGTGCAAGACGGTGACGACGGCGATGCCCAGCCTGGCAACGAATTCGAGCAATTCGCCGCGCGCGCGGGGGTCGAGGTGATTGGTCGGCTCGTCGAGGAACAGCACGGTCGGCCGCTGCGCGATGGCGCGGGCAAGCTGGGCGCGCTGGCGCTCGCCGCCGGAGAGTGAGCCCATGGCGCGCGCTTGCAGCGGCAGCAGGCCGGTCTGACCAAGCGCATCGACAACGATGTCGCGCTCGTCCGCCTGGCCATGCAGGCTGGCATGCGGGATGCGACCGAGCCCGACATAGTCGAGGACGGACAGGCGTGGGTCCGGCTGGTCGGACTGGCCGACGACGGCGATCCTGCGCGCCCGCTCGGCCATCGACAGCCGGTCGAGCCGTTGGCCCTCGAGGCTGACCGTGCCCCGGCTCGGGCGCAGCATGCCGCACAGCATGCGCAAAAGCGTCGTCTTGCCGGCGCCGTTGGGGCCGATGATGGCGAGCCTTTCACCGGCTGCCAGGTCGATGCCGACTTCCTCGACGAGGCTGACGCCGGTTTCAGGCCGGTAACAAAGGCCGCGGGCCTGAAGAACCGGCCCGTTCATGGCAGAACGTCCGATGCGACGCGTGAGGTGCGTGGCGAGACCGACGCGGCCGCCGCGCGGCATACGCGTTTGCGTCGAAGAGCAGCAATACCTTCCACCGATCTCTCTTTCGATCAGGCGCGGAAGGATGGCCGGGATGACGGCAGACGCCGCCCTCTAAGCTTCCTCCCGGCACACCCCGTCCGGTCAACTCGTTGCGATGGCAGGTCTCCTGGCTCGCGGGTCTCGGCTCGGTCCTGCCTTCCCGGCCTGTCGGCCAGTGGCGTATTTCGGACTTTGCTACCGCTTACAGTTGCGGGGGCAGCCATGGCCTCGGCCCGAAGAGCCTCACCATGTTCCCTTTTCACCCCGGACCTTTCGATTCGGGGAACCATCGTCGGGCACCCTATTGGGGCGGCCGCCGCGTGGCAATGGCCATTCATGCTCGCCCGCGGAGCCGGCGGCGGGCCGATCGCCGGGCGGCGTATAACGAACGCGCGGGCGGTGGCAGTCGCAGTCGATATGGCTCCGGGCGGTGAACAGTTTGCGCAGCGAAGCGATGATCATGCCGCCTGCCCTTCCCAGTTCGGGAACGGATCGGACATGTCGCGCCACAGCTCCGGCGCGAAGACCGGACAATCGACGAGGCAGGCATCGAGCTCGGCCCGGATATGGACCTCGTTCATGGGATTGCAGCCGATGAAGACCAGTTCCTGGCGGCGGTCGCCCCACATTGGATCGAGATAGGGCAGCATGGCGTCCCGCCATTCATTGCTGTCGGGCCAGCGGTTGCGGGGAACTGCGGCCCACCACAGGCCGCGCCTGCCGGTTTTGACCAGCGCGCCGGCCTGGCTCAGTTCGCCGACATGGCTTGGCCGCGTCGCCAGCCAGAAAAAACCCTTGGCGCGCACCACGCCCGGCCACGGCCGGCTGACGAATGCCTTCAGCTTCATTGGATCGAAGGGGCGGCGCTCGCGATAGACAAAGGAGCGGATGCCGTATTCCTCGGTCTCGGGCATGTGGTCCTTGAAGCCGTTCAGCTCCTTGAACCAGAGCGGGTGCTGTTCGGCGCGTTCGAAATCGAAGCGGCCGGTGTCGAGCACCTTGCCGAGCGGGACGCGGCCGAAATCCGCCTCGATCAGTTCGGCCTCGGGGTTGAGCGCACGGACGATCTTGCGCGCCAGTTCGCGATCGGGCGCGGCGCAGGCCGAGACCTTGTTGAGCACGACGACATCGGCGAATTCGATCTGCTCGACCAGCAGATCGACCAGAGCGCGCTCGTCGGATGCGCCGAGCGAAGCGCCGCGATCGCGCAGGAAGTCGGCGGAGGAATAGTCTCGCAACAGGTTTGCCGCGTCGACCACGGTGACCATGGTGTCGAGGCGGCAGACGTCGGACAGGCTGGCGCCCGTCTCGTCGCGGAATTCGAAGGTGGAGGCGACGGGCAGCGGCTCCGAAACGCCAGTGGATTCGATCAGCAGATAGTCGAACCGCCCCTGCTCGGCGAGCTGGCGCACCTCCTTCAACAGATCGTCGCGCAGCGTGCAGCAGATGCAACCATTGGTCATCTCAACCAGCTGCTCGTTGGTGCGCGACAGGTTGGCGCCGCCGTCGCGGACGAGCGCGGCATCGATGTTGACCTCGCTCATGTCGTTGACGATGACTGCGACGCGGCGGCCCTCGCGGTTGTGCAGGATGTGGTTGAGAAGCGTCGTCTTGCCCGCCCCCAGGAAGCCGGAGAGCACGGTGACGGGAAGGCGGTTTGGACTGGGTTGGGGCATGGCTGCTTTCCGGGGATGACGATGAGGTCTGCGGCGGGTGAGGCAAAGGGTGCGGACGGGCCGTGTCGTCACGTCCGGCATCGGTGCCCGCCTTGGCGAGGTAGTTTTGTTATAACGTAACATATTTTGAAAAGGCAAGCCTCGGTTTGAAATCTCCTGTGTCGGCGGAATTGTCGTGCGGGTCTTCGGCACGGCCCGCGCGACATGACGTCGGCAATTGCGTGTGCGCAACTGTCGGTCAGGCCTTCGGGGTGAATGTCGCTAGCAGCCCGCGCAACTGCTCGACCGATTTCAGCATGTCCTGATCCGACAGCGCGCCGAAGCCCAGGACAAAACCCTGCTTGCGGGGCGTGCCCTCGTAGAAGGCGGAAAGCGGCACCAGGGTCAGGCCGAGCTTTTCGCCCGCCCTTGCCAAAGCCTGGTCGTCGATCCCTCGGAGAGTGTTTTCGTCCAGTTCCACGATGACATGCTGGCCGCATTCGCTGTTTGACACTTTCAGCCAGGCGGACAGATTGTTTTCGAGCAGCTCTACGAAACGCGCGCGACGAAGCGAATAATGTCGCCGCATCTTGCGCAGATGGCGGGTGAAATGACCGCGTTCCATGAAGCGGGCAAGCGCCAGCTGGCTTGCGGCCGGTGCGTGGTTGCCGGTCGCCGCGCGGACGTTGCACAGCGGATCGACAAGGGGCTTCGGAACAACGAGATAGGCAAGCCGCAAGGCGGGAAACAGCATCTTGGAAAAGGAACCGAGATGAATGACGCGCTCGCCGCCATCCAGGCCCTGCAGCGCCGGCAGCGGATTGCCCAGATGCCGGTATTCGCTGTCGTAATCGTCCTCCAGGACCCAGGCACCGACCGCGCGCGCCGCCGCAAGCAGCGAAAACCGCCTCGCCGGGCTCATCGTCATGCCGAGCGGAAACTGGTGGCACGGTGTTGCGCAGATCAACCTTGCCCCGGACCACTCGGCGCTGTCGGCCGGGACGATCAACCCCTCCCCGTCAACGGGCTTTGGGCGAACGGACAGTCCCCATGAGGCAAGCACGCTCTTCAGGCCGCTGTAGCCCGGCTCTTCGACAATCGCTTCATCATTCGGCGCAAAAAGGGCGCGGCACAGGAGATCAATGCCATCCTGGGCGCCGCCGACAATGAAGACCTGATCGTCCTCGCAGCGGACATTCCTGGCGGCCCTCAGATAGGCGGCGACCACTGAGCGCAGCTGCGCGTTTCCGCGTGGATCGTCGTGTTCCGCCAGCTGATGACGCGTCGTTCGCGACGCGGCAGCGACGCATTGCGCCCACGCCTTGGCTGGAAAGGCCTCGGACGAAGGCAAGCCCGGCGTGAAGGCCGGATTGCGGGATTGCGGCGCCAATGCGTGGCGCAGCGTAGCCTGGCCGCGCGCGGACAGCACCGACCCGGGCCGTGCTTCCGGCACGTCGGCGCCAGGCGCCGGCTGCGTCGAACTGCGTTCGGGAAGCATGCGGGAGACGAAGGTTCCGGCGCCGGCCCGCGCCTCCAGATAGCCCTCGGCGACGAGTTGGCTCAACGCTTCAGCGACGGTGTTGCGGGAGATGTCCAGCTCCAGCGCCAGATTGCGGGACGAAAGCAACCGGGTTCCCGGCGGCAGCTCTCCGGCGAGGATCTTCGCGCGCAGCTGGTGATAGAGCTGGCGCCCGAGCGAACGTCCCTGCCGCCGGTCGATGCCGAGCGGTGCCAGTTCACCCATATTCGTTGCCATCATTGTCCCCGCGACGCGTTCAAGACCAATGGCCCATGAAATCCGATATTTTCTGGAACTGGAAGTGGGACAAGATAACGCTTCAACATGCGGACAGCCGCTGATGACCAGCGGCCGACATCTGGAGAAGCGACAATGGCCATTGGCACCGAATCCGCACTGTATCAAACCATCCACCGGCAGCCCGCCGACCTGAGAAGGGTTCTCTCGGAAGAGTGGAAGCCGGCGGCGGAAGCGGCCACGATATTGGCCGGTGCGCGGCGCGTGTTCCTGGCCGGCATGGGCACGAGTTATTGCGCGGCCCTGGCCGGCGCCTGGATGCTTCGCGCCGCCGGCGCCGATGCCCGGCCGGTCAATTCCTACGACCTCGCATGCTACACGGATGCCTATCGGCCGTCGGAAAAGGACGTGTTCATCATCCTGTCTCACACCGGCGTGAAGCACTATTCGCGTGTGCTGTTCGATGTCGCCAGGCAGGCGCGCTGCCGCGTCGTGGCCATTGCCGGAACCGAGGCGGCGATCGGCGATGCCGATGCGGTGCTGCGCACGACGCAGCGCGAGACTTCGGCTGCCTACACCTCGTCCCACCTCTGCGCCATGGCGGCCATCGCCCAGATCGCAACCGAACTGGGGGATATCCGTCGATCTGACGGGACCGCCGGTTTCCGCCGATGCCTGGAGGCGATGCCGAGCCAGGTCGAGGAGGTGATCGAGCGCGGCGAAGAACTGGCGCCGTTCGCGCGCCGCTCGGCCAGCCGCGCGAACTACGCGGTCGGCGCCGGGCCCAACGAAGCGTCGGCCTGGGAAGTGGTGATCAAGGTTCGCGAGGCTGCTTTCGGCAAGATAGACGGGCTCGGGCTGGAGCAATATCTGCATGGCCCGGTCGTATCGCTCAACGCCGGCGACGGCGTGCTTCTGGTGAACTACCCCGGCGCCTCGACACGCCGCGTCAACGTGGCCGCCAGGGTCTTCGACATGATCGGCGCCGACATGCTCGTTCTGGGAGACGCACCGGAGCAGCCGACCGACGCCGCCGTCTTCCCCCTGCCCTCCACCGACGAACATCTCTCGCCGATGCTGTCGCTGCTGCCGATGCAGTTCTTCGCCTATCACATGGCGGCGGCCCAGGGCGTCAATCCCGACATGGCGCGTCGTGACACGCCAAAATACCACGCCGCGATTGCCGAACTGCTCAGGGCCTGAGGGGCGAAGCGATCCGAGACAAGGGCAGGTGGTCGTGGGTGATCCGGGTCACTCAGGAAATTGACGGTGAACGACCTTCGGAAGCCGGGGCATGGACCTGGTCGGCCATTGCGTCTTTATGCTCCCGATGCATAGTCAGGTTCGTCCAACGCGTTTTCGTCCGGCAATGGTCTAGCGACTGATCGCGCCGGACGAAAACGCGGTGGCGGTCGCGTTGCCCTTGCTCGGCATCGCCAGAATGCGTTTCGCGAACGGAGGCGCTGTTCAAGCCCTCCTCTAATCAACACCCCAGTCTCCCCGGCAGTTGGACCGCGTTGCTGGATCCCGCTTCCGTCGGAGCTCGCGAACGCAGCCCCCACTTGACTTGTTTTTATACAATGTCTAATATTGCACATAGTTCAATTATTGCCGCAAGGTTGAACCCGCCGAGCACCGGAGCAACTAACATAGGCACTCCTCGGCCAGGGATCAGTCCAGCAAAACGACGGCGATGCATCGCCAAGCCGGCGTAGTTGGACGCGAATTAGACGTCACTCGCATTTAGACATTGTATATTTTTGGAACACGCCATGGCCAGCAGACCGCAACTCGGGAAAAGTCAGCGCACACGTCTTCGTATCGCCGAGACCGCCCACGCGCTGTTCGAGCGCCACGGCTTCGACGCCGTGACCATGGAACAGATCGCCATCGAAGCCGACGTCGTACGCGGAACGCTTTACAACCACTTCCCGGTGAAGGAGGCCGTGCTCGTCGAATGGATGCACCTACGCCTGGCCGAAGATTTGGCCCCTTTGATAGGGCAGGTCATGACGCAGCGTTCATTTTCGGCCCGCATCTCGACCCTGCTGGACGCGTCCGCGTTATGGTGGGAGCAGCACCGGCAATACGCAGCCGCCTATCTCCGCTTTCGCTTCCAGCAATTGAAGCAAGGAGAGGCTGGGCAGACGTCCTCCGACATGGCCGCCGCCTATGCGGCTCTCATCGCCAAAGCCCAGGAGGTTGACGAAGTGCGCGTCGACGAATCCGCCATCCGGCTCGCCAACTATCTGCATTTCCTCATTCTCTACGCACTGATGACTTGGCTTGAAAGCCCGACGGCATCGTTGCGCGATGAGCTCGCGCATGCGTTCGAGTTCTTCATGCTCGGCGCGAAACCTCGTTGATCCATTTCCTCTTTTCATTGCGAGAAACAATATGACCATCAACTGGCCTGTAGCCGTTTGCGCCCTGATCGTCGCCGTCATCGGCGCGATGCACCTGGTGTACACGCTGTTCGGAACCGAACTTCATCCTCGCGAAGAAACGGCGCTGAAAACACTCCGCAGCGCGACACTGCGCGTCAGTCCCGGCGCATCGATGTGGCGCGCCTGGATTGGCTTCAACGCGAGCCACAGCCTGGGCCTGATCCTGTTCGGCGCGATTTACGGCTATCTGGCCTTGTTGCAGCCCGCGGTGCTCGAACTCCCCGCCTTGTCCGCGGTCGGCGCGGGGTTCCTGGCCACAATCGTGCTGATTGCAAAGCGTTTCTGGTTCAGCGTGCCTTTCATCATCATGTCCGTAGCCTTGGTGCTCTATCTGGCCGGAATGGTGATGGCGCACGGATGACCCGACGCGTCGGCTGACTTTCGAATTTCCAGACACCCCCGCCTTCAATTTTGGCGACGCGTTCTCCGTGGCCATCTCCGGCCATGGCCGCCACCCGCTGCGGGCGACCGGCACCGGCGCCCGCATCGCCTGCGAGCCGCCTTCCACGGCCATTCAGTCCCATTCCATTCCCTTCACTCATGGAGAGCCAGATGAAAACCGCCTCGCCCCAGCCTGTCGATCGCGCCCTCCTCGCCTGCGGCGTTGCGACTGCCCCGGTCTTCTACGCCGTCGTTGCCCTGCAACTGGCGCTGAGGCCGAGCCATGACATTCGGACCCAGCCTCTCAGCCTTCTTGCGCTGGGTGAGCTCGGCTGGATCCAGATCGCCAACTTTCTTTTGACCGGTTTTCTGGCGCTCGCTGGCGCGGTTGGGCTGCGCCGGGTTTTGCGTGACCAGCGCGGGAGCAGTGCTGGCCCCATCCTCGTCGGCCTTTACGGCCTTGGCATGATTGGGGCCGGATTGTTCGGCCCCGACCCGCTCCCTTCCCCGGGCCAAGCGCCGCAGATAAGCGCCACCGGCGCCTTGCATCTGGTGGCATTCCTGGTCTCGTTCCTGTCACTGATCGCGGCTTGCTTCGTCCTTGCGCGCCGGTTCAGTGCCGCGGGCAAGCCCGGCTGGATGGTCTACAGCATCGCCACGGCCCTGCTTGCCCCGGCGCTTGTTGCGACAGGCATAGCCAATCCTTCCTTTGCCGGTGTGATTATCGGAGGCGCCGGCGTCGTGCTCTTCGGCTGGTTTTCGCTCGTCTCTTTCGAGCTTCGCGACTCAAACGTCGTGTCGTGAGACTTGCCCAGCGCGGCACCAATTCGTCTTCCTGGACCACGCCCTTATTGGTCCTGAAAAAGGCTACGCGCGCCGGCATCGAACGAAGCGCAGGCTGCAACTGAATTGCAAGTTGCAGCCCTGAATCGGAAAATCCGCCCGGGACATCAACCGCCTCGTCACAGCGCGTGTCATCGCTCTTGAATTAATTGAACGTTCGTTTTATTATCCTCCAATCGGGAGGAGACGATGGCGAGAACAACGGGCTCTGACGGCGGCAGGACGCAGGCGGCGATCCGGGATGCGGCGCTGTCGCTGATCGCGCGTCACGGCTACGAGGCCGTCTCCATGCGCCAGCTGGCCGCCGAGGTGGGCGTGCAGGCCGCCGCGCTCTACCGCTATTTCCCGACCAAGGAAGACCTGCTCTACACGCTGATGCAGGACCATATGAACGGGCTGATCGCGGCCTGGGAAGGCGCACGCCCCGCCACGGTCGACCCGACGGCGCGGCTTGCCGCCTATGTCGAAAACCACATCGCCTTCCACATCGAGCGCCGCTCCTCGACGCATGTCTCCAACATGGAACTGCGCAGCCTCGCGCCGGAGCGGCTGACCCACATCCTGAAACTGCGCACGGCTTACGAGAAGGAATTGCGCACCATCCTGCGCGACGGCGCCGAGAAGGGCGTCTTTGCCGTCGACGATATCGGCCTCACCGCCATGGCACTGATCCAGATGATGACCGGCGTCATCGTCTGGTACCGGCCGGGCGAGCGGCTGTCGATCGACGGCGTCACCGAAACCTACCTATCCATGACCATGCGCCTTGTCGGCGCGCCACAGCCTGCTGGGGAGCAAAGGCATGTACACGCACACGCTTAATTTCGGATTGAACGAGGACGTCGAGGCAATCCGAGACCTGACGCGGCGCTTTGCCCAGGACAGGATCGCGCCGCTGGCGGCCGAGATCGATACCAGCAACGAATTTCCGCCGCATCTTTGGCCCGAACTCGGCGCACTCGGCCTGCTCGGCATGACCGCCGATCCGGACTATGGCGGCTCGGGCATGGGCTATCTGGCGCATGTGGTGGCGATGGAGGAGATCAGCCGTGCCTCGGCCTCGGTCGGGCTCTCCTACGGTGCGCATTCCAACCTGTGCGTCAACCAGATCAACCGCTGGGCAACGCCGGCGCAGAAGGAAAAATACCTGCCCAAGCTCTGTTCGGGCGAGCATGTCGGCGCGCTCGCCATGTCGGAGCCGGGTGCCGGCTCGGACGTGGTGTCGCTGCGCCTGCGCGCCGACAAGAAGAACGACCGCTATGTGCTGAACGGCACCAAGATGTGGATCACCAACGGCCCCGACGCCGAGACCATGGTGGTTTATGCCAAAACCGACCCGGAGCGGCATTCGCGCGGCATCACCGCTTTCATCATCGAGAAGAGCTTTGCGGGGTTCTCGGTGGCGCAGAAGCTGGACAAGCTCGGCATGCGCGGCTCCAACACCGGCGAACTGGTGTTCGAAAACGTCGAGGTGCCATTCGAGAACGTGCTGCACGAGGAAGGGCGCGGCGTGGAGGTTTTGATGTCCGGCCTCGACTATGAGCGCACGGTGCTGGCCGGCGGCCCGCTCGGCATCATGGCCGCCTGCATGGACGTGGCGATGCCCTATGTGCACGAGCGCAAGCAGTTCGGCCAGCAGATCGGCACCTTCCAGCTGGTGCAGGGCAAACTCGCCGACATGTATACGACCATGAATGCCTGCCGCGCTTACGTCTATGCCGTGGCGGCCGCCTGCGACCGCAAGGAGACGACCCGCAAGGACGCCGCCGGCTGCATCCTTTTTGCCGCGGAAAAGGCGACCTTGATGGCGCTGGACGCGATCCAGCTGCTTGGCGGCAACGGCTACATCAACGACTATGCGACCGGCCGCCTGCTGCGCGACGCCAAGTTGTACGAGATCGGCGCCGGCACCTCAGAAATCCGCCGCTGGCTGATCGGCCGCGAGATGATGGCGGAGGCGATCTGAGATGAAGCCCGCGCGACATTTCCGCCGCGCGGGCTGTCTTCTAGCGCTCGGACAGCGCGATGGCTTTCGCTTTCGCCCATCGGCCAAGCACCTGACGCTCTTCAGCGGTGGCCAGGCGATTACCGTGGCCGCGCACCTGCACCACATGGTGCTGGCGATTGAGCTCGATGGTGAGCAGACGCTTGATGTTGCCCTCCACGCAGCGACGCAACGACCAGATCGAAGCCTGCCCGGAGATGCACTTCTGCGCGTAGCTGGACACGCAGTGATGCATGGCGCGGGACTCGGCCACGAGCTCGTCGGCGGTGACGAGTTGCGTCACCGTGAACTGCTCCTTACGCACGCGCACCTCCCCCGCCGTCGGCTTCCAGCTCCAGTCGTCGAGCGGCGAACCGGCCCAACGCCCCTCGGGCTCGCCGCCCGCTGCCCGGAAGGCCCGGCGCCGGGCCGCCTCGATGCGAGCGATAGTCTCGAGGTCGCGATGCCACTCGGCCATCTGGCGCTGCAGCGAGGCGAGCGTACGGCCGTTGAGGCTGTAGCCGGGCTCCCGCTCGCGCCGCGCGGCAAGGTAGTCGCAGAGATCGTCGATCTCCGCGATGGTCGCCACGTTCACGCAGAAGAAGCGTGCCACCTCGCGCCAGAAGACGAAGCCGGCACGCGGCGTCCGCGCGATCTTCGAACGGGCAATGCGCAGCGCCGAGCCGAGGTCGCCGGTGTAGGAGCGGGCCACGGCCAGCCAGATCGCCTCGTCGAAACCGAGATCGCCGGGCGAGTTGAGGAACCAGTGGACTTCCTTGCGGGAAAGCCACGTTCGCGCCTCCTCCTTCCACAGCGAACGACCGCGCGCGGCAACCACGTACCAGCGCCGGCGCAGCGCGATTTCGTCGGCGTCGAGACCGGAACCGTCGAGCCAGATTTCTTCCAGCGCATAGGGAACCGGGTAGAGCGCGAAGAGATGGCGTGCCGCGGCCAGCTGCAGGCGTGCGGCATCGCGCGTCTTCAACATGGGGCGCCATGCCTCGGGTTCGCGGGCCATGACGCCGGCGAACCCTTGCCCGGCGTCGTTCAGCGCACGCGCGAAGTCCGGAGCCGGACGCGGCGCGCGCTGGACACGCCGCAGCGTCGCTTCATAGCAGGCAATGCGTTCGCGCTCGGCCTCGCGCCGGCGCTTGATCGTGGACTTGGCCATGGCCGTTCATCCTTGGTGAAACCCTGTCAGCCGGACGCGCGTCGAGCGCCGGCACGGAATGTGTCGATCTCGGTCTCGCGGTCATGGACGGGTCTCCTTTCGGTTGAACGGGGCGGCTCTCTAGGCCGCCAACGGATTTCGGGCAAGTGCGGAAAGAGTATTGTTTCCAATGCGATAAGTGCCTGTTGCATTCGCGCAACTGAGGCTTTGGACAAACCGGTGGCGTCGGCGGGGAGCACCTGGCTCCCCGCCGTTTCAGTTGAAGCCGCGCGGCGCTTCGAACGTCGGCTTCACCACCACCTGGTGCGCGTCGCGCCACAGCACTTCGCGGTGGCGGTCGATCCTGACCGCCCGCACCGGCAAGCCGCCCTCTTCGATCAGCCAGGCGCAATAATGCGCCCGGGCGATCATCTCGCGCGCGTCGTGGTCGAACCAGCACACGCCCCAGATCGAGTTGCGCCGCTTGAAATGGCGCGCCACCCGGCCCGGCACCGGCAGGTGCTCGTTGAACCATTCGAACTCGTCGTAGAGCTCGCGCAGAATCCAGTCCGGCGCGCCGATCCGGTGGAGATACCAGGACGCCCGGAAGAAGCCGGTCTCCACCCGGCTGTCGGGGTGGATAAGCGGCGTGACGAACCGCACATACATGATGACACTGGCGGCGCCGCGCGCCGCTCCTCAAACTTGCTGATGTTTCTGGCTAAAAAGTCGCCGCCCTCAGGCGGCTTGCTCGCACGCCCGAGGCAGACATTCGCGGGAAAGCAGAATTCTGCTTTTCATCGTCGCCTCCATCACAGTGTCATGCGCGACCAGACAGACGAGGCTTCGCGCGGGGCGTGGCCAATACATCGAAACGATTTGCGCCGCAAGGCCGGTCTGCCGAGAAATCGCGACGAAACTATAGTAAAACGCCGAAATGTTCCCTATAAGTTCCTCATACGTTCAAATGGAGCGTATTGGGGGGACATCATGAAACTGAAACAGCTCTTGAAGCTATTGATCCCGCTCGGGCTTCTGGTCGCGGTTCCGCTCGCGGTTTCGAGCCCGGTCTCGGCGGCGCAGCAGCAGGGTTATGCAACGGTCGAGCAGCTGGCGGCGGCGGTAGAAAAGCGCCTGCGCAAGGATGGCCGCTTTGTCGACATCAAGCCCAATCCCGACGACCCCGCGCAGATCGATCTTTCGCGCAAGAACGGCGAAGGCGGCCGCATCCGCATCGACGTGACCTACCTGCTCGACCAGGTCCGGGGCCTTCCACCGGCGGAGGCCGGAGAAGCGATCGAGACCTTCATCGGCGCTTTCGCCACCCTGCAAGAGGGGTACACCAGCGATCCGGCGCGGATTTTCGCCAATGTGCGCTCCAAGGGCTACCTCATGCAAAGCGGGGGAGACCTGACAAAGCGCGCGGTTTTCCAGGAACTGGCTGGCGATCTGATCGTGCTCTACCAGATGGACGAGCCGACGGCGCTGCGCACGCTCGACCGCTCGGAAACCGGCGGCCGCAGCCTCGAGGAACTTGCCGAACTCGGCCGCAAGAACCTGAAAGAGCAGATCAAGAAGGTGATCGAGCAGCGGATCGGCGACGATGTGTCGGTGTTCGAGATCGACGGCAATGCGCCGCTTTCGGCCGCCCTGCTGCTGTCGGACTGGTTCCACGGTTATGTCGCCAAGAGATTCCCCGGCGGCTATTTTCTGGGCGTGCCGGAGCGCGACTTCGTCATCGCGTTCAACAAGAATGCGCCGCAAGGGCTGCAAATGGCGCGCCAGCTCATGGACGAGTTCACCAAGGACGACCAGAATATCATGTCGCCGCTGCTTTACGAGCGGCGCGGCGGCAAGCTCGCGGTCGTGCACGAACCCATTTGAAACGAGGTCTTAATGCCAGCGCTCACCTCTTCGGTCTCCACCTCCTCCGAAACCTTCCGCGCCAATGCCGAGCGCATGCGGGCGCTGGTCGCCGACATTTCGGACAAGGCGGCAACGGTCCAACGCGGCGGGACGGAAGAGGCGCGCGCCCGCCACACCCAGCGCGGCAAGCTGTTGCCTCGCGACCGGCTGGCGCAACTCCTGGACACCGGCTCGCCCTTCCTGGAGATCGGCCAGTTCGCCGCCTGGGGCATGTATGACGATGCCATTTCCGCCGCCGGCATGATCGCCGGCATCGGACGCATCGAAGGCCGCGAGGTGATGGTGGTGGTGAACGACGCTACCGTGAAGGGTGGTACCTATTATCCCGTCACGGTGAAGAAGCACCTCAGGGCGCAGGAGATCGCGCTGCAGAACAGGTTGCCTTGCGTCTATCTGGTCGATTCCGGCGGCGCCAACCTGCCCAACCAGGACGAGGTGTTTCCCGACCGCGAGCATTTCGGCCGCATCTTCTACAACCAGGCCAATATGAGCGCCGCCGGCATCCCGCAGATCGCCTGCGTGATGGGTTCCTGCACGGCCGGCGGCGCCTATGTACCGGCGATGGCGGATGAATCGATCATGGTGCGCAAGCAAGCGACCATCTTCCTCGGCGGCCCGCCGCTGGTTAAGGCGGCGACCGGCGAGGATGTCAGCGCCGAGGAACTGGGCGGCGCCGATTTGCACACGCGCCAAAGCGGCGTCGCCGACCACTATGCGATGGACGACGAACACGCGCTGGCGATCTGCCGCCGCATCGTGCGCAACCTCAACCGCAAAAAGGAGAGCGGCCTCGACTTGCGCCAGCCCGTGGCGCCGCTCTACGACCCACGCGAAATCCTCGGCATCGTGCCGACGGATCTGCGCCAGCCCTATGACGTGCGCGAGGTGATCGCGCGCATCGTCGACGGCTCGGAGCTGGACGAGTTCAAGCAGAATTACGGCACCACGCTGGTCACCGGCTTTGCCCATATCCATGGCATGCCTGTCGGCATCATCGCCAACAATGGCGTGCTGTTTTCGGAGAGCGCTGTGAAGGGCGCACATTTCATCGAACTGTGCTGCCAGCGCAAGATCCCGCTGGTGTTCCTGCAGAACATCACCGGCTTCATGGTCGGCAAGAAATACGAGGCCGGCGGCATCGCCAAGGATGGCGCCAAGCTGGTGACGGCGGTGGCGACCGCGCAGGTGCCGAAGGTGACGATGATCATCGGCGGCTCGTTCGGCGCCGGCAATTACGGCATGTGCGGGCGCGCCTATTCGCCCCGCTTCCTGTGGATGTGGCCCAATGCGCGCATCTCGGTGATGGGCGGCGAGCAGGCGGCGATGGTGCTGGCGCTGGTGCGGCGCGAGAACATCGAGCGCAAGGGCGGCAGCTGGACGGCCGCGGAAGAGGCCGAATTCAAGCGCCCAACGCTGGAAAAATACGAGCGCGAGGGCCACCCGCTCTATTCATCCGCAAGGCTTTGGGACGACGGCATCATCGACCCGGTAAGGTCACGCGAGGTGCTGGCGCTTTCGCTGTCGGCCGCGCTCAACGCGCCGATCCCCGACACGAAATTCGGCGTGTTCAGGATGTGACGCCGTGCACTTGTTTTCACCGAAGCCAATACAGTGCTGTTCAAATGGGCCAGTCGAAGAATTGCATTGCCCGACAGCGACAATTTCTTCTATTGATTACGGTGTTCAATATTGGGCACATGGGGATAAATTTGCGACATCTTCGTTCTTTGAATATTTCCGTTCTGGCTTGCATGCTTCTTGCAGCGACTTCAAACATAACAACCGCCGGATCATTGGCGGGAAATCAGGGCGACAAGCGGTTCCCTCCGACTTTGCCGGACAATCCGAAAGACCCCTGCACCAAAGCGTGGAAGGCCTATGTGGCGGCTGGAGGCCACTCAGCCTACGCAATCACGCCCTATTCTCGCGTGCGGGATATCTTCGTCATTTGCGGCAATTCGTTGAACGCAAAGACGCAGGCGGCTGCGGAAGAAAAGGCGATGGCAAGCTGCGTGAGGACCCGCGACAGTTACAAGGGCAAGATCAACATAGGCGGCAGCTGCGAGATCGCGGCTTCGAAGTAAGCCGCGCGCGTCTCTCCGGCCGCAAAGCCGCGTTGCTAAGTCCAGCTGCGTGCCGGCCTTGCCATGATGGTGGCGGCCGGCACTACGGGGCAAGTGTCGATGCTCGGCCCGAGCGCCGCATTCGACGTGCAAATCCCGGACGCGACGTTCGGCGTGTTTGGGATGCGAGGTCTCCTATGGCCGCCGTTCCGAACCCGTCCGGAAGGAGTTCGCCCATGGCCTCTCCCGTTACCGATGCGCGTATCACGACCCTCGTTAGTCGTCTGATCGAAGCCAATGAGCTCGAGATTGCCGCACGGGAGCGCGAGGACACGCGTGCAGGAAACCGTCAGGTGGATCGGATGCGGCTCGTGCTGGATGAGCTTGTTAACTCCCCAATCGGGCGCGATACACTTGAGCGTCTGATGACACATGAGATGCCCGAAGTGCGCCTGCGCGCGGCCGGCCGAGTTATGGGGTGGGCGCCCAAAAAAGCCATTCCTGTACTCGGATCTCTGGTCGCCAATTGGATGCCGAAAGACCCGAAAAAGGGATATGTCGCCGTTGGCCTTTCTGCCGGCTGGAAACTCTACGAATACTTCGGCGTCAAGGATTTCGACCACAATAAGCTCATCGAGCCGTTGCGCACCTATGGGATCGAGCTGCCGAGGCGGCCAGACTAGCAGCGGAACAATCGAAGACGCGACCGGCGCGCGATGGCGCGCCGGCAGCACCACAACTACCCGGTACCAACACGAGGAAAGACTACCGATGCAATTCCATCGCGGCCGCCTGATCGACCATATCCATCTGCGCGCGGCCGACCTTGAAACGACCAGGCGCTTCTACCGCGCAGTACTCGAAGCCATCGGCCACGCCTCCTCCATTCATGAGGGCGAGACCTTCTTCTCGGCCGACGAATTGTGGATCGACGCCGCCAGCGGCCAGACCTCGCGCGTGCATCTCGCCTTCCAGGTGCCCGATCGCGAGACGGTGGCGAAATTCTACCAGGCGGGCCTTGCCGCCGGCGGCAGGGACAATGGCGGACCGGGCGAGCGCAGCTATCACCCCGGCTACTACGCCGCCTTCCTGTTCGACCCGGACGGCAATAACATCGAGGCCGTCCACCATGGCCCCTTCGAGCGCTCGGCGCCGTCGGTGGTGATTACGCCGAAATAATCAAGTCCGGCACCTTAATTGCCCTTACCATTGGAGGCCCCGATGTTTTCGAAGATCCTGATCGCCAACCGTGGCGAGATCGCGTGCCGCATCATCCGTACCGCGCGCAAGCTGGGCATCGATACGGTCGCCGTCTATTCCGACGCCGACGCCGCCTCCCTGCATGTCGCCATGGCCGACGAGGCGGTCCATATCGGCGCCTCCCCGGTCGGCGAGAGCTATCTTAGGGCCGAGCGCATCATCGCGGCGGCAAAGCAGACGGGTGCCGAGGCCATTCACCCCGGCTACGGCTTCCTTTCGGAAAACCCGAATTTCGTCGATCAGGTGGCGGCGGCGGGGCTGGTCTTCATCGGCCCGTCGGCCGCGTCCATCCGCGCCATGGGCCTCAAGGATGCTGCTAAGCGGCTGATGGAAAAGGCCGGCGTGCCTGTCGTGCCCGGCTATCACGGCGAGGCGCAGGACATCGTGCTGTTGGCCACCAAGGCGCGCGAGATCGGCTATCCGGTGCTGATCAAGGCGCGCGCCGGCGGCGGCGGCAAGGGCATGCGCCGGGTCGATCATCCCGATGATTTTTCCGAGGCACTGTCCGGCGCGCGGCGCGAGGCCAAGGCCGCCTTCGGCGACGACCGCGTGCTGGTCGAGAAATATGTCGACAAGCCGCGCCATATCGAGGTGCAGGTGTTCGGCGATAATTTCGGCAATGCCGTGCATCTTTACGAGCGCGACTGCTCGGCGCAGCGGCGCCATCAGAAGGTGATCGAGGAGGCGCCGGCGCCCGATATGACGCCGGCGCTGCGCAAGGCGATGACCGATGCCGCGGTGAAGGCCGCCAAGGCGATCCAGTATTCCGGCGCCGGCACCATCGAGTTCATCGTCGACGCCTCGAAGGGACTGTTGGCCGACCGCTTCTGGTTCATGGAGATGAACACGCGCCTACAGGTCGAACATCCGGTGACGGAAATGATCACCGGCGTCGACCTCGTCGAATGGCAGCTGCGCGTGGCTTCCGGCGAAAAGCTGCCGAAGGCCCAGGACGAGATCGCGCTTTCCGGCCATGCCTTCGAGGCGCGGCTCTATGCCGAGGATGCGACCAAGGGCTTTCTGCCGGCGATCGGCACGCTGCATCACCTGCGCTTTCCCGAGACCGCGCCGGCGGGTGCCAGCATGCGCGTCGAGACAGGCGTGCGCCAGGGCGATGCCATCTCGCCCTATTACGACCCGATGATCGCCAAGCTTGTCGTGCATGGGCCCGACCGCGCGAGCGCGCTGGCCGCGCTCGGCGAAGCGCTGGCCGGTACCGAAATCGCCGGCTCTGTCACCAACACCGCCTTCCTGGCTGCGCTGGCCGCCGATGAGGATTTCGCCGCCGGCGATGTCGACACCGGCCTTATCGGCCGCAAGCAGGAGGCTTTGACGGCGATCGCCCTTCCCGGCGACGATGTCATCGCGACGGCAGCACTTGCGGCGGCGGACGTCTCCATCCCTCGAAACGGTTCCGACCCATGGTCGTCACTTGTCGGCTACGCGCATTTCCACGCCGGCGCGCGCCGCATCAGGCTGAAAGCCGGCGACGAGGAAATCGCTGCCCGCATCACCGCGCGCGACGACGGTGGCTTCGATGTCGCGACCGAGACGGGCGTGCACGCCTTGCGGGCCGGCGGCGGCAAGCGGCTGGCGCGCTGGCCCGGCCACGTCACCGTCTTTGCCGGCGCCACGGGCTATAGTTTCGGCGTGCCGGATCCGCTGGCCAAGGCTGATGATGCCGGCGCGGGTGTCGGCAATCTGCGTGCGCCGATGCCGGGGCTGGTCAAGGTGGTGCGCTCGGTGGCTGGCGACGTGGTGGTCAAGGGGCAGCCGCTGCTCATCCTGGAAGCGATGAAGATGGAGCACACCATCGCCGCCCCGCATGACGGCACCATCGCCGAGATCGCTACGGAGGGCGCGCAGGTGACGGACGGAACGGTGCTGGTGCGGTTCGCCGAGACGGAGGCCTGAGCCGCCGACGATCCACGCCACGATCTCCAGCAAACAAAATGGCCGGGACAAGCCCGGCCATTCCGCTTTCATCAATCATCCCATGCGGGATCAGTCGACCTTGATCGGCGCGTACTTGCCTTCATGCCACTGGTTGATGTCGTACTTGGCGTTCTTCAGGTCACCCTTTTCGTCGAAGATGACTTCGCCAACCACGGTGCTGATCGGCTTGCCGTCCTTCAGCGCGGCGGCAACCTTGCCCGGATCGTCGCTGCCGGCGCGCTTGATGCCTTCGGCGAAAGCCTGGATCGTGGCGTAGGAGAACAGCGTGAAGCCTTCCGGCACGAAGCCCTTGGCCTTGATCTTCTCAATCGCTTCCTTGGCTTCCGGGCGGGCCTGCGGGTCAGCCGGGAACACGAACATCGTGCCTTCGCCAGCCGGGCCGGCAACCTGCCAGAATTCCGGCGAGGCGATGGAGTCCGGCATGATCAGCTGGTACTTGAAGTTCTGCTCGGCCGACTGGCGCAGGATGAGGCCGGCCTCCGGATGATAGCCGCCGAAATAGACGACATCGGCCTTCAGGTTCTTCAGCTTGGTGACCAGTGCCGAATAGTCCTTCTCGCCGGAATTGATGCCTTCATAGAGCACTTCCTTCAGGCCGCCCGCGTTCATCGTCGCCTTCACGGCGTCGGCGACACCCTGGCCATAGGCGCTCTTGTCGTGCAGCACGACGACGTTCTTGCCGGCATACTTCTTGGCAATCCACGGACCGATGAAGGCGCCCTGGGCGTCGTCACGGGTGTAGAGGCGCATGATCGTCGACCAGCCCTTCTTGGCGGCGTCGTCGGTCATCAGCGGGTTGGACGAGGCCGGGCTCATCATCAGCGCGCCGGCTTCGGCATAGACGGCGGAAGCCGGAATGCTCGAGCCCGAGCAGGCGTGACCGTCAATGAACATGACGCCGTTGCCGACGATGCGGTTGGCCACCGAAACGGCCTGCTTAGGGTCGCACTGGTCATCCTCGATGTCGATCTTGATCTGGCGTCCGTTGACACCGCCGGCGGCGTTGATGGCGTCGGCCGCGGCCTGCGCGCCGTGCTTGAACTGGTCGCCGATGGTGGCGAGCTGGCCCGTCATCGGCCCGACAACCGCGAAGGTGATGTCTTCGGCATAAGCGGCCGAGGCGCTGAGCGCCATGCCGAACAAGGCAGCGCTCAAAAATTTGGTCTTCTTCACTTTAAACCTCCCAAGGCTTGCGCAACCCCCTGGCCACGCTTGGCCGAGAATGGCCTCAAAATTCCACCGCTCGTCAAGCCCGTCGAAGCGTTTTTGCAATCGTCGGGTTAATCGCGCCGGCCAAATGCCGGGTCGAAAATGCGAAAACCGCGCCGGTCTTGTAACGACCGGTCGCGGTTTTCTTTCGCCGGGGCGGTTTCGAGCCAGATGGCTTCGAAAACGACCCGCCTTCCCTGTTTCGCCGGGCGGCCTTGCTGGCCGCTTCCGTTTCTTCAATTCGCCGTTGGAGCGGCGAGACCATCCCCTCGCGGGGCGGAATTCAGTGCGTGGTCATCCAGTCGCGGGCTTCGCGCAGGGCATGAGCGATCTCGCCCTTGGTCATGGAAGCCGAAAGTTCGGACCGCAGTTCCGCGGCGCGGGTCGAGCCCTTGATCGCGGCGATGTTGAACCATTTGTGAGCCGTGACTACGTCGGTCTCGCAGTCGCGGCCGGTCGCATACATCATGCCCAGTTCGAAGAGAATGTCGGCTTGAGCGGTTGCGCCCATCGTACCGAACCCTGCTTCCAGCATCTCGAAACGTGCCATTTCAAATCCCCTTGTCTGACCCTGTCTGCTCCTGAAAGCCGCCACCCTTTTCTTCAGTGGGTGTGCGCTCTTCCGATGCTTCGAAGAATGAAGGGGACGCTTGAATCCGTCGTTAAATGGCTTGCTTAACTGGAAGAAAACAAAGCTAAAACAAGAAGTAAACGTGAGAAACCGTTAAGGATAGGAAGTCCGCGATTGCTGGGTTTTCGCTCAAATTCGACGAAAATCCGAACCTCGCAAAACAAGGTTTCGCTAACCACGCGAAAGCTTCGCGAATTGAGAAATGCCTCAGCAGCCGGCGAAATGCCCTTTCGAACGCCGATGAAAAAGCGCTTTTCCTTCCCCAGCGGCACGGCTTTTGTTTTATTGGGGACTGGATTAGCCTGCTTGGGCGTGAGGGATGGAGAGGCTGGACCCGCAGGTCCGGCGGAGCGCACAGGGAGGAAGGAATGTTTCGCAAACTCAGCTTGGCTGTTGCGGCCACATTGATCATGGCGGGCGCGGCCTGGGCCGACCCGATCGAAGGCAACTGGAAGACGGCATCCGGTGCCACGGCGGCGATCTCGGGCAGCGGCTCGTTCTCGATCACGCTGAAGACCGGCAAGCATGCCGGCAAGACGATCGGCTCGTTCAAATCGACGGGTGAAGGCAAATATGCCGGCACCATCACCGATCCGGAGAACGACAAGACCTACAACGGCAAGGCCTCGATCTCCGGCAAGTCGCTGAAGATGAGCGGCTGTGTGCTGGGCGGCCTCATCTGCAAGAGCCAGACCTGGACCAAGATGTAAGCCGAACAGCAGACCCGGTTGACGACAAGGCGTTTCCGCCATGCGGGAACGCCTTTTGTTTTGGGAGCTGCGGTTGCAGTTGCCTCTCCTTCTCCCCTTGCGGGAGAAGGGGCGCTGCATCTGAATTTCCGTCAATCATTTTGAACCCTGGATGAACGGTGGCCTCAGAAGGGGTTCAGCCGCGCTCGGGCATTCTCTCCAGCATTGAGGGAGAGACCAATGCTTGCGCGCCGCTTCACCATCGTCTGCCTGCTGATGACGTTGTTCGGCATGGGCTTCGCGACACTGGTTGCCGGAGACGGCCGCTCCGCCCGGGCCTGGGATCAGGCCGGCTTGCGGCTCTGCGGTCTCGCCTGCCCCGACAGCTACACCCGTTGAACACCCGACACCTCGTATCGAAAGCCGCCGCCATGAACAGCATCGCCGAAAACACCGTCGCCGTTCTGAAGCTGTTGCCGCGCGCCATGCTGATCCTGATGCTGCTGGCTGCTCCGGTGCTGGCCGTGCCGATGATGCGGACAGGCACGGGCTCGACCATCGAGGCGCCGGCACTCAAGAAGAACGGCATCGGGCTGGTTCTTCTGGTCAGCCTGCAGCGCGGCTGATCAAGCTGATTGCTCAATCAGCTAAAAGCACGGGCAGCTAGAAAACACGGACCACTAAAAAAGCATGGGCCAATGAGCCTTTGGCGGGGCGGCCCCTCCCCAGTGTCATGTTCCATCTCTATAATGGGTCATGGAAAAGCGAATCTATCCACAAGCCATCGAGACCCTGGTCATGCCGGAGCCCTATGCCCGGCAATCCTTCGACGATGCCGGCGAGGCCGTCGCCGCGCTCAAGGTGCTCTACGAGCGCAACACCAAATTCCTGCGCGACTCCTTCTCGGCACTTGCCGCCGGCGGCGGCAACGACAAGCGCTACCGCGCCTTCTATCCGGAGGTCAGCGTCGTCACCAACTCGTTCACCCAGGTCGACTCGCGCCAGGCCTACGGCCATCTGCCGACGCCGGGGCAGTTCTCGACCACCATCACCCAACCGCATCTGTTCGAAAGCTACCTGACCGAACAGCTCAGGCTGATCATGCGCAATCACGGCGTGCCGGTGATCGTTTCGGAATCGGAGACGCCGATCCCGCTGCATTTCGCCTTCCTGGAAGGAACCTATGTCGACAGTGCCGCCGCCGAGCGCATCCGCCGGCCGATCCGTGACCTGTTCGACGTGCCGGACCTCGACGGCACCGACGATCAGATCGCCAACGGCACCTTCGAGGTGGCGCTGGGCGACCCGCGCCCGCTGGCGCCCTTCACCGCCCAGCGCATCGACTATTCCCTGCACAGGCTGACGCATTACACGGCGACCAGCCCGCAGCATTTCCAGAATTTTGTCCTCTTCACCAACTACCAGTTCTACATCGACGAGTTCTGCGCGATGGCGCGCGAGTTGATGGCGAAGGGTGGCGAGGGTTATTCCGAATTCGTCGAGCCGGGCAATGTCGTCACCAGGCCGGGCACGCCGCTGCTCAGCGAAGGCACCGCGCCGGGACGGCTGCCGCAGATGCCCGCCTATCATCTGAAGCGGCCGGACCATGGCGGCATCACCATGGTCAATATCGGCGTCGGTCCGTCCAACGCCAAGACCATCACCGACCACGTCGCCGTGCTGCGCCCGCATGCCTGGCTGATGCTTGGCCACTGCGCCGGCCTGCGCAACACGCAGGCGCTGGGCGACTATGTGCTGGCGCATGCCTATGTGCGCGAGGACCATGTGCTGGACGACGACCTGCCGGTGTGGGTGCCGGTGCCGGCGCTGGCCGAGGTGCAGGTGGCGCTGGAGGAAGCGGTGGCCGAGGTGACCGGGCTTTCCGGCTACGACCTCAAGCGCATCATGCGCACCGGCACGGTCGCCACCATCGACAATCGCAACTGGGAACTGCGCGACCAGCGCGGGCCGGTGCAGCGGCTTTCGCAATCGCGCGCCATCGCGCTCGACATGGAATCGGCAACCATCGCCGCCAACGGGTTCCGCTTCCGCGTGCCCTACGGCACGCTGCTGTGCGTTTCCGACAAGCCGCTGCATGGCGAACTGAAGCTGCCCGGCATGGCGACCGAATTCTACAAGCGGCAGGTGGCGCAACACCTGACCATCGGCATTCGCGCCATGCAGAAGCTGGCCGAAATGCCGATGGAGCGGCTGCATTCACGCAAGCTGCGCAGCTTCTCGGAGACGGCGTTCCAGTAGGAGGCCGTACTCCGAGCGGCGGTGTGCGGCGTCGGCCTCAACCGACTATAGTGACGGCGGTTGCCGAACATCAGGTCGCCGATGACGATCAGACTCCAGCGATCCCCCAGGGCCTCGAGAATCCGATTGATCGGGCAGCCCAGCGCAGGGCATTCACGCGCACTCCAAAAACCGATTGCAATATAAAATCAGTTTATGTAACCTACAACCGGTTGCGAGATGCAATCAGTCAGGCAGATATGCGCGTGGCTGATTGCAAGCGATGGAGGCGGAGGGATGCTCAAGACCGACGGCGTTATCTAGATGATCCCAAAACCCTGTTCGCAGCAGCGTGCAAAACTGTTGAGGGAGACGAAAAGATGAATGCCCCCGCCTCTATCACCATCTCGCCAATCCTCGTTGCCGACCTTTTCGTCGAGGGCGAGCGAATGCCAGTCTACGTGCACGTCATCGACCATCCCAACGGGCGCATACTGGTCGACACCGGCATGACGGAGCTGCACCCGGCAGTGGTGGCCGCCTTCAGTCCGCGCCTGTATCCGCTGAGCAAGCAGGACTTCGACCTCGCCGGCATCGACATCGTCGTCAACACGCACCTGCACGCCGACCATTGCGGAGGCAACCATCTCTTCGCCGGCAAGCCGATCTACGTCCAGCGCCGGGAACTCGACAACGCGCGCAACGAGGACGACTACACCATTCGCGAGTGGGTCGATGCACCCGGCGTGGAGTACGTGCCAGTCGACGGTGAGCTCGAGCTACTCCCCGGGCTCCGGCTTGTCCCGGCGCCCGGCCACACAGCCGGCATGCAGGTCGTCGTCGTTGAGACTGGCGGGCACCCGGTCGTCGTTGGCGGCGACGTGGCGGTCTGGTTTGGCGAGCTCGACGAGCCGCAGACCGAAGGCCAGCTGCGGGTGCGCGCGCTCGACCCCGAACTGGTCTGGCTCGCGCACGAGCACGAGCCGTGGCGACCCCGCACCGCATAAGGCATCTGGATGCCGGGCAGGCGCGCTACCGGAGAAAAGGTCGCCGTCAGCTCTCGCACTCGCCGAGTATCTCAGTCGCCGTTGACCAGCCCCAGGACAAGCCGCTGGATGTTGCCGCCCGGCCCCATCTCGACGCGATCGAACTCGCTGCTCTCCTGGCGCTGCGCCAGCGAGGCCTCCGACAGCGGCGTCTGGATCTGCTTGCGGATCTTCTGGCAGCCGGGGTCATTCGGCACCGAAACGCCGATGGTCGTCGCCTCGATCCGCTTCAACATCGCCTTCATGTGGTCGCCATGGACTTTCTCGTGACGCCGGATGCCGTCGATGAAGACGTCCCAGCGTTTCTGCACCGCCGGCGCAAGCGCATTGGCGGGCTTCGGCAGCGTATAGGTGATGGTTAGCTTGGGCGTCGCCGACACCAGCGTGCAGCCGCCGCCCTGCGGCACGTAATTCCTGGACCAAGTGAGCGTGAAGAAGGTGTGGGCGATGACGCGGCGGCCGCTGCTGCCCACCGCCGGGCCGTTCTGGCCGATGGAACTGTAGAGCTCAGCGCCGGATGCGCCGGTGATGGCATAAGGCTTTTCCTGTTCGATGGTGCGGCCACCGGCCTGCGCGGAGGAGGCCGCCAAGACAAAGCCGGCCGTAGCCGTCAGCAGGACAAGTCCGTTCTTCAAGATCATCGCGTTTCCAGGATAGGGCATTGCATTTTTCGCGCGCACCATAGAGAGCGCTTGCCCTACCATCAATGAGCCGCAATGTTTCGAGCTATGACCGCCATGGACAGCGCCCGTATCCTGTTTCAATTCCTGATCGCCGCCTGCGCGGTGGCGTCCTCCGTCGCGCTTCTGGCCGGATTCTTCGGCGCCTTTCATCCGGCGTTGGATTCCTTCTCGCATTTCCGCACCCACCTCGCGGCGCTGCTCGTCTTGTTGGCGCTGGTGATGATCATTGCCGGCCCGCGCTGGCAGGCGGTGCCGTTCCTGGTTTTTGCGATCGCCTGCCTTGCGACGACGACCAGCCTTCCGGGCCTCGGCAAATCACAGGCCGGCTTCACCGCCAAGCCGGACGACCGCGCCGTCTACCGGCTGCTGCAGATGAACCTGCGCTACAACAACCCGACGCCTGAAAAGGTGTTGTCGCTGATCGACAGCGTCAAGCCGGACGTGGTGACGCTGAACGAGGTTTCCGACATGTGGGCGGGCAAGCTGAAGCTCCTGTCCGGTGTCTATCCCTACAGCATCGCCTGCCCGTTTCCGAACGGCTTCTTCGGCGTGGCGCTGCTGTCCAGGCAGCCCTTTGTCGAAGGCAGCGAGCCGCAATGCAATGACCGTGGATCGATGGCGACGGCCCATATCGACTTCGGCGGCACGGAAGTGGCGGTCGCCGCCGTCCATATTGGCTGGCCGTGGCCGTTCAACCAGTTCCGCCAGATCCGCAGCCTGAGCCACCCGCTGGCAACACTGGGCGAAGACGCCGTCGTCGCCGGCGATTTCAATGCCGTGCCGTGGAGCGAGGCGGTGCAACGGTTCGCCAGAGCCGGCGCCTTGACGCTGGTGCCCTCCGCCGGCCCGACCTGGTTTTACCGGAGGCTGCCCGCCGCTTTGTCCTTTGCCGGACTGCCGATCGACCAGGTGTTGTACAAGGGCGCCGTGGTGGTCCACTCGGCCACGCTTCTGGAAGACACCGGCTCGGACCACCGGCCGGTCCTCGTCGAATTCTCGCTGAAGCCGGCGGCGGCGGAACCGGAGGGCGGACCGAAAACGGCGACTGTTTCGGCCGAACGACCCGAACAACGCAAATTGGTACGCGGCGGCTGACCGCCGGCGCCTCCCGGGATTTCAGGCGAAGACCTTATTGCGCTTTCTGCAGGGCGGTGACGAGTTTCTGGACATGGCCGCCAGGGCTGTGCTCGCGCATGTCGAAGGCGACCTGCCTGGCTTCGTAGTCGGCGGTGGCGGCGGCGGTCCTGCGCTCGGCTTCGCGGCGTGTCTTGATGCATTGCGGATCGTTGGCGAGGTTGAGACCGGAAACGGAGCGCTCGCCGGCCGCGACCATCTGGCGGGCGATGCGGCCGTGGGTTTCCTCATGTGCCCGCACGCCGGCGAAAAAGACCTGCCAGCGCTTGCGCAGCGCCGGCGACATTTTCGAGGTGACGCGCGGATATTGGTAGGTGAGGTCCAGGGTTCCGTCGGCGCGCAGCAAACGGCAGCCGCCAGCTGACGGCTCGGTCTTGTAATCCCAATTGAGGGTGTAGGACGTGCGGGCGATGGCGCGCGTGGTGAAGCCGTGCCGCGGGCCGCTCTGGTCCATGGCGGCGACCAGCGCCTTACCGCTGTCGCCCGCGATATCGTAATTCGTGGTGTGGACGACCACCTTGGCACCGGCCATGGCGAGGCCGGGCAGGCTTCCTGCAATCAAAAGTCCGGCCAGACAGCGAACCGCGGCGTGACGCATCAATGTTCCTCCCAACCCTCCGCCAGACCTTCAATGGTCGTCTTTTTCACGGAAGCTTGATCGAGCCTTGCTACGTCTCTGCGGTCGAATTAAGGCGCTAAGGTGCCCCATAGCGCCTTAGTCCCCAACTACATGTTCTGATAGACCGGCCCCTCGCCACCCTGCGGCGGCACCCAGTTGATGTTCTGGTTCGGGTCCTTGATGTCGCACGTCTTGCAGTGCACGCAGTTCTGGGCGTTGATGACGAAGCGCACATCCTTGGCCGTCGGATCAGCGGCGGCATTGCCTTCCGCGTCGACCCATTCATAGACGCCCGCCGGACAATAACGCGTCGACGGTCCGCCGAAGACGTCGTGCTCCGAACTCACCTGCAAGGCCGGGTTCTTGACCTGGAGATGGACCGGCTGGTCCTCCTCATGGTTGGTGCCCGACAGGAAGACAGACGACAGTCGGTCGAAGGTCAGCACGCCGTCCGGTTTCGGATAGACGATCTTCTGGTGCTTCGATGCCGGCTCGAGCGCGGCGGCGTCGGTCTTGCCGTGCTTCAGCGTGCCGAAGGGCGAGACGCCGAACAGCGTGTTCAGCCACATGTCGAGGCCACCGAGGCCAACGCCGACGATGGTGCCGAAACGCGACCACAACGGCTTGACGTTGCGAACCTTCTTCAAGTCCTTGCCGATGTCGGTGCCGCGCCAGGCTTCTTCATAAGAGGCCAGTTCGTCATTGGCCCTGCCGGTGGCGATGGCTTCCGCGACGTGCTCGGCCGCCAGCATGCCGGACAGGACGGCGTTGTGAGAACCCTTGATGCGCGGCACGTTGACGAGGCCGGCCGCGCAGCCCATCAGCACGCCGCCGGGGAAGGACATCTTCGGCACCGACTGCCAGCCGCCCTCGGTGATGGCGCGCGCGCCATAGCCGATGCGCTTGGCTCCGGCGAAGGTCGGCGCGATCGCCGGATGCGTCTTGAAACGCTGGAATTCCTCGAACGGCGACAGATAAGGGTTCTTGTAGTTCAGGTGCACGACGAAGCCGACCGCAACCTGATTGTCTTCCAGGTGATAGAGGAAGGAGCCGCCGCCGGTCTTCATGTCGAGCGGCCAGCCGAAGGAATGCTGGACGAGGCCGAGCTTGTGGTTCTCCGGCTTGACCTGCCAGAGTTCCTTCAGGCCGATGCCGAACTTGGCGGGCTCGCGGCCTTCGGCGAGGTTGTATTTGGCGATGAGCTGCTTGGCGAGCGAGCCGCGCGCGCCTTCGCCGATCAGCACATATTTGCCCATCAGCGCCATGCCGGGCGCGAAGTTCGGGCCATGCGAACCGTCTTTCTCGACGCCCATGTCGCCGGTGTAGACGCCGGTGACCGCGCCCTCTTCGTTATAGAGCAGCCCGGCGGCGGCGAAGCCCGGATAGATTTCGACGCCGAGCGCCTCGGCCTTGCCGGACAGCCAGCGGCAGACGTTGCCGAGGGAGACGATGTAGTTGCCGTGATTGTTCATCAGCGGCGGCATCAGGATGTTCGGCAGGCGGAAGGAACCGGCCGGTCCCAGAACCAGGAAATGATCAGCCGTCACCTCGGTCTTGAAAGGGTGGTCGCTCTCCTCGCGCCAGCCGGGCAGAAGGCGGTCGATGCCGATCGGGTCGACGACGGCACCGGACAGGATGTGGGCGCCGGCCTCGCCGCCCTTTTCCAGGACGACAACGGAAAGATCGGGGTTGACCTGCTTGAGCCGGATCGCCGCGGCGAGCCCCGCCGGCCCCGCGCCGACGATCACCACGTCGAATTCCATGCTCTCCCGTTCGATCTCGCTCATCAGGTCCCTCCGCACTGGCTTGCCGTTCCGGCATCTTGCTGGCTCATGCGCTCCATAGCGCATCATTCCGCGACGCGAAACCGGCTCGCAACGACAGCACCGTTCCGCCGGCCGGCAAAGCTTCACGTTGGCGCAGAATATTTGACGTTCACGTAAACGTCAAATAGAGCGCAACCCTTGAAAACGGGAGCTTTTCGCGGAACCGGATATCGGTCATAGTCCTGTTCATGCGCAGTCGTGGGCCAGCCGGCTTAACATTATCGCGCCTATCCCCTGCCCCAGGCCGACTATGGCCGGCGGCCATCCTCGGTTTTCTCCTGACGATCTCGACTGGCGCGGCGCAGGACAAGCAAAAGGTCTGGGACAGCGGCCCCTATTCCTTCTCCGACGAGCTGGGCGGTTTCCGCATCACCGGCGTTTCCGGCAAGGGCACGCGGCAGGACCCGATCGTCATCCAGGAAGAGCTGAGGTCGGCGACGCCGATTACCCTGACCATCAGGGCGATCCGCCCGGTCATCCCGTTCGATCCGTCCGGAGACTATGTCAGCGGCATCCTCTACATGCGTGTCGTCACGATGAACAACAGCGGCCATCCCTGGCAGGAATTCCAGTTCGAGCTGCAGAAGATACTGGGCGAGCCGAGCACATTCAGCGATGGCCTCTCCTTCGACCAGCGCGACCCCGAGCCGGAGCATGTCTCGTCGTCCAACTTCGCCAAATTCGAGCGGCTGCTGGAGCCCTATGACCGCCTGCTGTTCTCGCAGGGCAAGATCGACCCGAAAAAGTCCGGCGAGTTCGAATTCCTGATCACCGATTATACGCCGCGCTGGGCCTTCTACATCGTGCAGGACCCGCGCATTCCCTCGACCTGAACGATTGTTTCCACCCTGCGAGACCCTGGCGGCGGCCGGCCCGAAGGGTGGCCGCAGGGCCTTGTCAGCATAGTGCGAGGCCGACGCGGCGCGCCGCTTTCCGAAAAGCCCGCAATCAGTCATACTTGCGTCATGCGCAGCACCGGCCAGAGGTGGTTTCCAGCTTGGTGCCTTCCCACCGCCCGGCGCCTTGCGAGCCTGGCGATCCTTCCCGGTTTCCTTGCAGTATCAGCACCTCACAGCCATGCCGGCGAACACAAGGCGTGGCCGTGCGGCCCCTACGCCGTCTCGGACGAACTCGGCGGTTTCCGCATCTCGGGCGCTTCCGGCAAGGGCACGCGCACCGATCCCATCGTGATCGACGAGGAGCTGGATTCGCCCGAGCCCGTGACGCTGACCATCCGCACCACCCGCCCGATCGTGCCCTTCGATCCTTCCGGCGACTATGCCTCGGGGCAGCTCTATCTGCGCATCAACGCGCTCAACAACAGCGGCGAACCGTGGGTGGAGTTCGAATTCGAACTGCAGTCGGTTCTCGGCCAGCCGAGCGACGACACCGACGGTCTTTCCTTCGACCAGCGCAACGTGACCCCCGACAACATCCACTCCAGCACTTATGCCCAATACCACCGGGAGCTGCGCCCCTATGACCGGCTTCTGTTCAAGAAGGGCCAGGTCGACCCCAAGCATGTCGCGGAATTCGAATATCTGGTGACCGACTACACGCCACGCCTGGCGATCTACATCCTGCAGGAACCGCGCGTGCCGGTGATGTGAACAGCGGCCTCTTCGCGCGGGCTCCGCTCTTGCAAATCGCGGCCGGCCGGCAGATGGTGCCGGCATGACTGCCCCCAATCTCGACCATGGCGCGGACCTTTACGGGCTGCTCGCCTTCTATGCCGAAGCCGGCGTGGATGAAGCGCTGAGCGACGAGCCGATCGACCGCTTCGCCGAAGCGCGGCAGGCCGTCAACGCTGCGCCGATTGCAGCGGCGCAAGCCAGTGAAGCGACGGCTCCGACGCGCGCGGCCCCGGCGCCAGCCGCACGGTCGGCGCCCCCGCCCATGCCGGCGCAACCCTCAGCGAGCGTGCCGGATGAGGCGCAGGCGGCCCTGGCGCGCCAGCTTGCTGCCCAGGCCTCGACGCTGGACGAACTGCGACAGGCCATGGCCGGCTTCGACGGCTGCAACCTTAAATTCACCGCCAAGAACCTGGTCTTCGCCGATGGGAACCCCAATGCGGCGCTGATGCTGGTGGGCGAAGCGCCTGGCCGCGACGAGGATTTGGAAGGCCTGCCCTTCGTCGGCCGTTCCGGCCAGCTGCTCGACCGCATGCTGAAGGCCATCGGCCTCGACCGCAGCTCGGCCTATATCGCCAATGTCATCCCTTGGCGTCCGCCGGGCAACCGCACGCCGACGCCGCACGAGACCGAAATCTGCCGTCCGTTCATCGAGCGCCAGATCGAGCTGGTCAATCCGAAGGTGCTGATCAATCTGGGCGGGCCTTCGGCGAAAACCCTGCTCAACACCACCGAGGGGATTCTGAGGCTGCGCGGCAACTGGCGCGTCCATATGACGGCCAGCGGCACCGCCATTCCCGCGATGCCGACGCTGCACCCGGCCTATCTGCTGCGCACGCCCGCCCACAAGCGCCTGGCCTGGCGCGATTTCGTCGAAGCCAAGATCAAGCTGCGCTCCCTCGCCTGACGACAAAAACCAAGCGCCGCGACCCGTATCCGGTTCTCGGCGCATGATTTGTTCGGCACTTTGGCCAGTTCATTCTCAGGCAGGCTGACGGCGCAGCCCGACATATTGCAGCTCGGCGAACAGCGCGACCGCCACGGCCTGGGCGCTGACGAAGGCGATGCCGAGCAGGTTCGGCGAGATGGCGCCCGAGACGAGCAAGCCGAAGCTGGCGACGACCCAGAGCACGTTGATGGCGATGATCTCGACCAGCATGGCCCGCGACACCGTCTGACGGCGCGACACGGCGAAGACCATCGCCACGAAAGGCACCAGGGCAACGCCCGCCCAAAACAGCAGGCCGGAAGGAATGCCGAGCAGCGGGCCGAGCAACGACGCGCCGGCAAGCGCCAGGACGGCAGTGGCGCCCGTGGCGACGGCATCAAGCAGCAGCACGTTGCGGAGGAACGGGGTGACAGTGATCGGCATTGGCTTTCTCCTGTTGGTGATGCGGCGGACCGTTCCGGCATCTGATGACCGGACAATGCCAAGGCCGTTCATGCCTGGCGATTACGCGCCAGGTAATGGAAATAACTTTCTTCCGATCATAGATTTGCAGCCATCCGAGGAGCTTCAACGCGCTGCTGGCCTGCATTGCCCGCCGTCCGCGCGACAAGAAAGAAAAGACCACGATGACCACGCCCGAAACCTCAGCCGGCAGCCTGATCCGCGAATGGCGCACCCGCCGCCGCATGAGCCAGCTCGACCTCGCCATGGAGGCGGAAATCTCGCAGCGGCACCTCTCCTTCGTAGAAAGCGGCCGCGCCATGCCCTCTCGCGACATGGTGCTGCGGCTGAGCGAGCAGCTGGCGGTGCCGCTCAGACAGCGCAACCAGATCCTGTTGGCTGCCGGGTTCGCTCCGTCCTTCTCGGAGCGCAAGCTTTCCGATCCCGACCTGGCACCGGCCATGGACGCGGTGAAGCTGGTGCTGAAGGGGCATGAACCGTTCCCGGCGCTCGCAGTCGACCGCCACTGGAACCTGATTTCCGCGAACGCGGCACTGGCGCCGCTGCTTGCCGGCGTCACCGATCCTGCCCTGCTCGAGGCGCCGGTGAACGTGTTGCGGCTCAGCCTGCACCCCAAGGGCGTCGCGCCCAACATCGTCAACCTCGCGGAATGGCGCGCGCATCTGCTTGAACGGCTGAAGCAGCAGGTTGCGGCTTCGGCCGACCCTGTTTTGGAGAAACTAGAGGAGGAGCTGCGCTCCTATCCCGTCCTGTCCGCCACGCGGGCACCGAAACCGGAGGCCAACGCCTTCGTGCACCCGCTGCGGCTGAAGCTGGACGGCACCGTGCTGTCCTTCATCAGCACCACCACGGTGTTCGGCACACCGCTCGACGTGACGCTGTCGGAACTCGCCATCGAGACCTTTTTCCCGGCCGACGAAGAGACGCGCCACGCGCTGGCCTGCCTTGCGCTCGAACGCACAAAGGCAGTCGGCAAGGCCTGATCAGCCGGGCGGTTGCGACGCCTTGCGCGAGGCGGCGCGTTCGAGGCCGAGCTGCCGCTCACGCAGGATGATGAACAGGCCAGCGGCGACCACGATGGCGCCGCCCACCAGCATGTGCAGGGTGGGCACGTCGCCGAACGCGAAATAGCCGACGACGATCGACAAGAGCATGGACGTGTATTCGAACGGCGCCACCACCGACGCCTCGGCGTGGCGATAGGCCGAGGTCATCAATATCTGCCCGAGCCCGCCGCAGAAGCCGGCAAGGATGAGCAGCAACACTTGACGGGTGGCTAGCGCCTGCCAGCCGAACGGCACCGTCAGCAATGCTACCACGCTGGCGGTCAGCGAAAACCACAGGACGATGGTGGCGGTGCGCTCGCTGTGAACGAGGCTGCGTACCAGAAGCATGGCGACCGCCGAAATCGCGGCGGCGATGAAGGCGGCGATGACGCCGAGGACTTCCTGGTCGCCAAGTGCGGCGCCCGAGCGCAGCAGCGTCAGGGTCGGCCAGGAGATGATGAGCACGCCAACCAGCCCGACCGCCACCGCGCCCCAGCGGTAGATGCGGATGGTTTCGCCAAGGAAGATCGCGCTGAACACCACGACCAGCAGCGGCTGGGCATAGTTCAGCGTGATCGCCTCGGGCAGTGGCAGCCGGGTCAGCGCGAAGAAGCCGAAACCCATGGCGCTGACGCCGACCACGCCGCGCGCGATGTGGTTGAGCGGCCGTTTCGTGGAGAAGGCGGTGCGCAGCTCGTGCCGGAAACCGAGGAAGATCAGGATCGGAAAAATAGCGAAGAAGGAGCGGAAGAAGACGATCTGGCCGGCCGGCAGTTCACCGGCGGCCTTGATCAGCGACGACATCGCTACGAAGACGGCGACTGAACAGATTTTGAATGTGATGCCGACCAGCGTGCGCTGCTGGCCGGACGATGCGTCCGATGTCACTGCATGCCAGCGTCCTGGATCGCTCCCCAGATGCGCGACGGAGTTGCCGGCATGTCGATGTGCCTGATGCCGTAGGCGCGGTAGAGCGCGTCGGTGACGGCATTGAGCGTCGCCGGCGTAGCGCCGATGGTGCCGGCCTCGCCTGCCCCCTTGATGCCGAGCGCATTGGTGGTCGACGGCACGTTGCGGGTCTCGAAATGGAAGGACGGCACGGTGTCGGCGCGCGGCATGGCGTAATCCATGAAACTGGCGGTCAGCAATTGCCCGTCCTCGCTGTAGACCGTGTCTTCGGTGAGCGCCTGGCCGATGCCCTGCACGACGCCGCCATGCACCTGCCCGGCCAGAAGCAGCGGGTTCACCGTTACGCCGAAATCGTCGACGATGGTGTAACGCGTAATCGCGGTGGCGCCGGTGTCGGGATCGATCTCGACCTCGCAGATATGCGTGCCGTTGGGATAGGTGCATTCGTCCTGCAGGAATTCGCCGAAGCCGCGCAGATCGTCCGGTCGCTTGGCCGCCTTGGCAATCGCCGCGAAATCCATCGACCGGTCGGTGCCGACGATGCGAGCCATGCCGCCCTCGAGCTCGATGTCGGCGGCGGCCGCCTCCATCTCGTCGGCGGCAATGCGCCTGATCTTCTCGGCGAGGTCTTCGCCGGCACGCGCGGTGGAAACACCGCCGAGCGGGATCGAGCGCGAACCGCCGGTGCCGCCGCCGGCCTTCAATTCGTCGGTGTCGCCCTGTCGAACGTGGATCCTGTCGATCGGCAGGTTGAGCTTGTCGGCCAGGAACTGCGCATAGGCCGTGGCGTGGCCCTGGCCGTTGGACTGCGTGCCGATCTTCAACGTCACCGTGCCGTCGCCATTCAGCTCGACATGGGCCGGCTCGGAACCGGGGAAGGCGCAGGCCTCGACATAGGTGGCCATGCCGATGCCGCGTATCCTGCCGCGCCGTTTTGCGTCCTCCAGCCGTTCTGAAAATTGAGTCCACGCAGCCCGTTGCATGGCCTGGCTCATGTGGCCCTCGAATTCACCAGTGTCGTAGAGCCTGCCTGTCTGGGTGCGATAGGGCATCTGCTGTGGGCGGATGAAGTTGCGGCGGCGGATCTCCTCGACCGGCAGGCCGAGGTCGTGCGCGCAGGCGTCGACCAGCTTCTCGATCAGCAATGCCGCCTCGGGCCGGCCGGCGCCGCGATAGGCGTCGACGGGCGTGGTGTTGGTGTAGACGGCGGTCACCGAAACATCGAGCGCCTGGATGTCATAGACGCCGGTCGACATCGAAACGCCGACGACG
Organism: Mesorhizobium sp. 2RAF21; assembly: GCF_052115345.1. Lineage (NCBI taxonomy): Bacteria > Pseudomonadati > Pseudomonadota > Alphaproteobacteria > Hyphomicrobiales > Phyllobacteriaceae > Mesorhizobium > Mesorhizobium sp. 2RAF21. The sequence continues at coordinate 53,135 of NZ_JBFRGM010000012.1, forward strand.
GGAATGTAGGGACCGTATTGCGAAACATAGGCGCCGAGATTGGCGGTGAGGCCGATGCGCAAGCCGAGGAAACGCCCCTCGCCGTCCATCGCCATTTCCGCGGTGGCGAGGTTATCGCGGCCATGCGCGTCGGTCAGGAAATGTTCGGTGCGGTCGCCTGTCCATTTGACCGGCGTGCCAAGCCGCTTGGCCGCCTCCAGCACAAGCACGTGTTCGCGGTACGCGAAAGCCTTCGGACCGAAGCCGCCGCCGACATCGGGGGTGATGACGCGCAGCTTGTCGCGACCGATGCCGAAGACGCCGGCCACCACATATTGCATCGAATGCACGCCCTGCGAGCCGGTGGTCAGAACGAAGCGATCCTCATCGGCATTCCATTCGCCGATGGCGGCCCGCGCCTCCATATAGTTGCAGATCAGCCGGTTGTTGACGAAGTCGATGCGGGTGACCCGCTTGGCGCGGGCGAAAGCGGCGTCGGTCTTGGCCTTGTCACCGATATGATAGGCGTAGGCGCGGTTCGAGCCGAGTTCGGGCCAAACCAGCGGTGTTCCGGCATCGAGCGCCGTCGCGGTGGCGCCGGCGGCGTCCAGGCTGTCGTAATCGACCTCGATCAGTTCGGCAGCGTCCTGCGCCAGCGCCCGGCTATCGGCGACGACGAAAGCCACGGCATCGCCGACATAGTTGACCTGATCATGGCACAGGATCGGGATGTCGCGCGTCGGCGCGCGCGTGCCGTCCGGCTGCGGCTGCATCACCGTGGAACGCAAAGCCCGCAGATGACCGAGATCGGCGCCGGTCAGCACCAGATGCACGCCGGGCGCAGCCTTAGCGGCCTCGGTCGAGCCGATGGAAAAGCGCGCCTTGGCCGCCGGCGAGCGCAACACGTAGCCGTGCAGGACACCGTCTGGGCGAATATCGTCGGTATAGCGACCGCGGCCCGTGATGAAGCTGACGTCTTCGACGCGGCGGACCGCGGCGCCCATCCCGAATTTCGGAGTGACGGCCGTCATGGGAACCTCGCAGCGGATGGCGAAAGGATGGATCAGGTTGAGATAGACCTACCGCCAGTTTTGTCGAGGGGTGGTTTCGTGTAAAGAGCCGCAACCTCAATAATCTTGAACCAGCGTCTGCTGGTCTCGCCAGCCTTTCAGGAAAGCCACGGATGCGCACAGACACCGGCCAGGTCTTCAAGCTCGAAGACTACCGTCCAAGCGACTATCTCATCCCCGCCATCGACATGGCTTTCGCACTTGCACCGGACGCAACCAGGGTTGTGGCGACATTGACGGTGGAACGCCGGCAAGGCGTGGCCGCGGGCACGCCGCTGCTGCTCGACGGCGACGAGCTGAAGCTGGTCCGCGTCGAGATCGATGGCAAGCCGCTGAAAGAGGCCGCCTATGCGGTAACGCCCGACCAGCTGACGATCCTTGCTCCGCCAGCCGCACGCTTCAGCCTGACCATCGAGACCGAGGTGAACCCGTCGGCCAATAGCGCCCTGATGGGGCTCTACCGTTCGAACGGCGTCTATTGCACGCAATGCGAGGCCGAGGGTTTCCGGCGCATCACCTATTTCCTCGATCGGCCCGACATCCTGTCGGTCTACACGGTGCGCATCGAGGCGCCCAAGGCCGAGGCACCGCTGCTGTTGTCCAACGGCAACCCGGTCCGCCATGGCGAACTTGCCGGCGGCCGCCACTTCGCCGAATGGCACGACCCCTTCCCCAAGCCCTCCTACCTGTTCGCGCTGGTGGCTGGCGATCTCGGCAGGCTGGCAGACGAATTCACCACCATGTCCGGCCGCAAGGTCGAACTCGGCATCTATGTCGAGCACGGCAAGGAAGCGCTGGCCAGCTATGCGATGGACGCCCTCAAGCGCTCGATGACATGGGACGAGGAAAAGTTCGGCCGCGAATACGACCTCGACGTCTTCAACATCGTCGCCGTCTCCGACTTCAACATGGGCGCGATGGAGAACAAGGGCCTCAACATCTTCAACGACAAATATGTTCTGGCCGACCAACAGACCGCGACCGACGCCGATTTCGCCAATATCGAGGCGATCATCGCGCATGAATATTTCCACAATTGGACAGGCAACAGAATCACTTGCCGCGACTGGTTCCAGCTCTGCCTGAAGGAAGGGCTGACCGTTTATCGCGACCATGAATTCTCGGCCGACCAGCGTTCGCGCCCGGTCAAGCGTATCGCCGAAGTGCGCACGCTGCGCGCGCACCAGTTCCCGGAGGATCAGGGGCCGCTGGCGCATCCGGTGAGGCCGCGCCGCTACCGCGAGATCAACAACTTCTACACGGCGACCGTCTACGAGAAGGGCTCGGAAGTGGTGCGCATGATCCGCACCATCCTGGGCGCCGAGATGTTCCGCGCCGGCATGGACCTCTATTTCGAGCGCCATGACGGCGACGCCGCCACCATCGACGACTTCCTGAAAGTGTTCGAGGACGTTTCCGGCCAGGACCTGTCGCAATTCGCGCTCTGGTATCACCAGGCCGGCACGCCGCATGTGACGGTGAGTTCTGCCTACAACGCAAGCACCCACGAGTTCACGCTGGAGATCGAACAGTCGTCGCCGCCGACGCCGTCGGAGAGCCGCAAGCGGCTGATGCACATTCCGCTGGCCTTCGGGCTTGTTGGCCCCGATGGTGAAGACCTCGCTTTTGGCGAGGTGAGCGGCGCCACGGTGGAAGACGGCGTCCTTCACCTGCACAAGCGCCGGCAGACAGTGGTTTTCAAAGGCCTCAGCGAACGGCCGGTGCTGTCGCTGAACCGAGGCTTTTCCGCGCCGATCACGCTGTCGCTGGAGCAGAAGCCCGAGGACCGGATCTTCCTCGCCGGCAATGACGGCGACGCCTTCTCGCGCTGGCAGGCCTTCAACACGCTGCTCACCGACGCGCTGATTGCCGGCTTCCGCCGCATGCTCGGCAACAGGCAGCCGGAGTTCGCCGCCTCGCTCGGCGAGCTTGCCGGCCGCATCGCCGCAAATGCGTCGCTGGAGCCGGCCTTCCGCGCCCTGGCGCTGACGCTTCCCGCCGAAGCCGACATCGCCCGCGAGATCGGCAAGGGCATCGACCCGGACGCGATCTTCGCCGCACGGGAAGCGCTGGCCCGGTCGATCGCGACGGTCAATGAAGAGGGTTTCAGGCAGCTCTACGCTGAATTGAACAGCGATGGTCCGTTCCGGCCCGACGCCGACGGCGCCGGACGGCGCGCCCTGCGCAACGTGCTGCTCGACTATCTGGCGCTGCTGCCAGGCGGCGCCGAATTCGCCGCCCTGCACTTCGCCAGCGCCACCAACATGACCGATCGCGCCGCCGGCCTGACCGCGCTGGCGCATCGCCATGCCGGCACGCCGCAGGCCGTGGATGCACTGGCGCGGTTCGAAAACGAATATTCCAGCGACGCGCTGGTGATGGACAAATGGTTCCTGATCCAGGCCAGCGCGCCGGGACCCGCCGCGTTGGACACCGTGCGTGGGCTGACCGCGCATCCCGCCTTCTCGATCGGCAACCCGAACCGCGTCCGTTCGCTCATCGGCACCTTCGCCGGCGCCAACCAGACCGGCTTCCACCGCGCCGACGGCGAGGGTTACCGCTTCTTTGCCGAGACGGTGCTGGAGGTGGAGAAGCGCAATCCACAGGTCGCGGCGCGGCTCGCCACCGCGATGCGCTCCTGGCGGTCGCTGGAACCGGTGCGCCAGGGCAAGGCGCGCGAGGCGCTGGTGTCGATCCTCAAGGTGGAAAAGCTCTCGGCCGATCTGAAGGACATCATCGAGCGCACGCTGGCCTGAACCGGCCCAAGTGGAAGCTTTGGCCGGCGATACAGAAAACGCCGGTCAAATTTATTAAATCTTTAATATTTTCTCCCCGCCCACTGGACAAGGCGAATCACCTTTGATTCTTTAGTGACGATTCGGAAGTGCGGTGTAACCGGGTCATCATCGGGGTTTTTGGGGAGAGCCAGTCAATGGCCAAGGCGGACGCGTTGCGCGCGCCCGGACGGACAGCTTTTGAGCGGCGCGGGCAATCGCGACGCGGTGGCGCCTTCGCAGGCAATGCCCGGCTCATCTCTGCTCCGACCTACGGCCAGTTGCTCGCCGCCGAGCCGGTTCTGCGCCGGCTGATCCCCTCGCTCATCATCCTGTTTCTCATTGCCATCGCCGGCCTGCGCTGCCTGTCGCTGATGAACTGGCACGACGAGATCGACCGCAACGCCAAGGCGATCCTGACACTCGCAGCCGGCGAACTGGCGAAGTCCGGTCCGGCTAGCGGCGCCAGCGACCCGCAGGACCTGATCGAAGAGGCCGTGCGCCAGGGCTCGCTCAGCCCCGACCATGTGCTGGCGCTGACCGACCGGAACTTCAAGGTGCTGGCGGTATCGCCCAAATCGACGCGCTGGCAGGGCCGCGCGCTGGATACGGTCGTGTCCGGCGGACAGCCTCTGTTCCTGTTCGGCGAACGCGCCGGCGTGCTCGACGTGCAGATCGGCGAGCAGAACTGGTACGCCGCCGTCGATCTGAGACCCGATGGCAAGGGCGCCGCCGCCGTGCTGGTGCCGCAGGACGCCGTCTTCGTCGAATGGCGCAAGGCCGTCTCGCTCAATGTGACGCTGTTCGTGCTGACCGCCGGCGTGCTGCTCGTCGTGCTCTACGCCTATTTCTGCCAGGTGACGCGCGCTAAGAGCGCCGACCGCATCCTGGCAGAATCGCTGCAGCGCATCGACATGGCGCTGGTCAGGGGCCGTTGCGGCTTGTGGGACTGGGACATGGTGCGCGGCAAGATGTACTGGTCGCGCTCGATGTACGACATGCTGGGCTACGAGCCCTGCGAGACGATGCTGTCCTTCGGCGAGGTCGACGAGATCATCCATCCCGAGGACGGCAATCTGTTCGAACTGGCCGAACGCATCGTCGCCCGCGAAATCGACCAGATCGACCAGGTCTTCCGCATGCGCCATGCCAATGGCCAATGGGTGTGGATGCGCGCCAGGGCGCAGGTGATGGACCCGGACGCGCCCGAAATCCAGCTCATCGGCATTGCCGTCGACGTCACCGAGCAGCGCCATCTGGCACTGCGCTCGGAGGCCGCGGACCTGCGCCTGCGCACCGCGATCGAGAACATCAACGAATCCTTCGTGCTGTGGGATGCGGCCGAGCGGCTGGTGATGTGCAATTCCAAGTTCCAGTACGACAACGGCCTGTCGGACCGCAGCGTCATGCCCGGCACCGAGCGCACCGAGATCGAGGAACGCATGCTGGCCTTCGCCTCGGAGCGGCGGCTGGCCAACACCAACGGTCCGAATGGCGGCGTGAGCATCGAGCGGCAGCTTGGCGACGGCCGCTGGCTGCAGGTGAACGAATTGAAGACCCGCGACGGCGGCACCGTCTCGGTCGGCTCGGACATCACCCAGATCAAGCAGCATCAGGACAAGCTGATGGACAGCGAGCGCCGGTTGATGGCGACGATCCACGACCTCAGTCTCGCCCGCCGCGCCGAAGAAGAGCGCGCCCGCGAACTGGTGGAGCTGAACCGCAAATACATCCGCGAGAAGGACCGCGCCGAGGCCGCGAACCAGGCCAAGTCGGAGTTCCTGGCCAACATGTCGCATGAGCTGCGCACGCCGCTCAACGCTATCATCGGCTTCTCGGAGCTGATGGAACAGGGGCTGTTCGGGCCGCTCGGCTCGTCGCGCTACGACGAATATGCCACCGACATCAATTCGTCCGGCAAATATCTGCTCGGCGTCATCAACGACATTCTCGACATGTCGAAGATCGAGGCCGGCCAGTTCTCGATCGACCGCGAGGAGATCGATCTCAACCCGCTGATCAGCGAAACGGTGCGGGTGGTGTCGCTGCAGGCCGCGCAGAAGTCGATCACCGTGGAAACGCGCATCGCCGACAGCCTGACGCTGGTGGCCGACCGCCGCGCCATCAAGCAGATCGTCATCAATCTCCTGTCCAACGCCGTCAAGTTCACCGGCCAGGGCGGGCATATCGTGGTCAGGGCGCGCAATGCGTCGGGCGCGCTGACGCTGACCATCGAGGACAATGGCTGCGGCATTCCGAAGACGGCGCTTGGCAAGCTCGGCCGGCCGTTCGAACAGGTGCAGAACCAGTTTTCCAAGAACCACACCGGTTCCGGTCTCGGGCTCGCCATCTCGCGCTCGCTGGCCGAACTGCATGGCGGCGCGTTGAAGATCCGCTCCACGGAAGGAACCGGCACCATCGTTTCGGTGCGCATCCCGATCCGCAAGGCGCAGCAGCCGGTGAAGGCGGCGGCCTAACTTTCCGCAATGCCCGTCAGGCAATGGCCGGCGACTTCCGTCGCCGGCGTGCTCGCTTCATCGACCGCGCTTACTCCGCGCCTTCGAGGCGGTGGCCGCGGCCACCCTTCGGCAATTCGTTCTTCTCGATCTTGCCGTCGTTGTTCTTGTCGAGCAGCGCGAAGACCTTCTTCTGGCGGGCAGTGACATCTTCCTGGGTCATGACGCCATCACCCTTAGTGTCGTAGCGGGAGATGATGCGCTTGGCCATCTGCTCGAAGCGGGCTTTTTCGAGCGCCGCGGCAAGCTGTTCAACGGTGACCTTGCCGCCATTGTCGGCGAGGATCTTCGTCAGTTGCGGGTTCATCGCCGCCTCGAACTGGTCGAAAGTGATGCCGCCGTCGTTATCCTTCAACGCCTTCTGCAGACGCATGCGGACACCGTCGCGCATGCCGTCGCCCTTTTCCTGCGCATAAGCGGCCGTGCCAACCACACCGGCCAGGGCCACGAACGCAAATGCCAGTTTTGTCGATTTTCTCATCGGTATCTCCTGTTGCATCGTTACCCCCGATGCTTCGGGAAGGGGCGCGAGGTGTCAGTGCCTCATGACCGCTTCCCACGCAGCAAAAGGTCGAAATCCTTCCGCACCTTTTGCGACGTCTCCTTGAGGTGCGCTTCCAGCACCCCGAAATCCGGCAGATCGGTTGCTGCCAGAAGAAGGTCGGCCAGACCGGGCGGCACATCGTTCTTGTCGAAGGCGCTGGTGAGGCACAACCTGATCATCTGGGTAACCGACAAATAGAGCGAATATGCGTCGCAGAGCTCGCGCGTCGTGGTCGCATCGGCATAGTCGGGCGCCAGCCGCGCCAGCGTCTCGGCGGTGCCCGGCGTGCGTTCGGCACCGGTGAGGCGGCCGGTGATCGTCGCCACCTGCGCGATGAATTCGAGATCGATCAACCCGCCCGGAATGAGCTTGATGTCCCACAGATCGTGCGCCGGCTTCTCCTCTTCGATCAGCTTGCGCATTTCGCCGGCATCGGCACGCACCTTGGCGGCATCCCGCGGCAAAGCCAGGATCGCGGCCACTTCCGCTTCGAGCTCCGCTCCCAGCGAGGCATCGCCGGCGATGGCGCGGGCGCGGGTCAGCGCCATCTGTTCCCAGGTCCAGGCCTCCTGGCGCTGGTATTTGCGGAACGAACCGACATGGGTCGCCACCGGCCCCTTATTGCCGGACGGGCGTAACCTGAGGTCGAGTTCATAGAGCACACCCTCGGCTGTCGGCGCCGAGACGGCGGCGATCAGGCGCTGTGTCATGCGCGCAAAGTAGTGCGACGGCGCCAGCGGCCGCTCGCCATCGGAATCCTCGGCATCCTCGTCGTGATCGTAGAGCAGGATCAGGTCGACATCGGAGCCGGCGGTCAGTTCGCGGCTGCCGAGTTTGCCCATGCCGAGCAAAGCGACGCGCCCGCCGGCGATGCGGCCATGACGTTGCGCGAATTCGGCGCTGACCGCTTCGAGTGCCGCGCCGATGGTGAGGTCGGCGAGGTCGGAGAAGGCGCGGCCGGCGCGCGTGGCGTCGATGGAGCCGGCCAGCAGGCGCACCCCGATCAGGAATTTCTGCTCGGCGGCGAAGATGCGCAACCGGTCGAGCACGTCCTCATAAGCGCGGTCACCATCGATGAAGGCGGCAAGCCGGGCAGACAAATAGGCGCGGTTCGGCAGTTCGGTCAAAAGTGCAGGATCGAGCAGCCCGTCGAACACATGTGGACGGCGCGTGATGATGGCAGCCAGCCGCGGTGCCGCGCCCATGATGGTCGCCATCAGCCGCAGCAGGCCGGGATTGGACTGCAGCAGCGAGAAAAGCTGGATGCCGGCGGGCAGGCCGGAGAGAAACTCGTCGAAGCGCATCAACGCCTCGTCGGCGCGGCGCGTCTTGCCGAAGGCTTCGAGTAGCGCCGGCGTCAGTTCGGTCAACCGCTCACGCGCTTCGGCCGAGCGCGTCACCCTGTAGCGGCCGAAATGCCAGGTGCGGATGACGCGGCAAATGTCGCTCGGGCGCTGGAAGCCCAGGCGATGCAAGGTCTGCAAGGTGTCGGGGTCGTCGACATCGCCGGTGAAGACGAGGTTGCCGACGCCGGCCGAAAGCTCCGGCGCCGCCTCGAACAAAGCGGCGTAATGACCCTCGACCTGTAGCAACGCGGCGCGAAAGGCTGCGGCGAAGGTCTCGGCGTCCTTGTAAGCCAGCATGCGGGCGATGCGCTCCAGCCCCTCGTCGTCCTCCGGCAGCATATGGGTCTGTTCGTCGGCCACCATCTGCACGGCGTGCTCGACCCGGCGCAGGAACCAGTACTGGTTGGCCAGCACGTCGCGCGCCTCGGCGGTGATCCAGTTGCGCCCGGCCAGTTCGCCCAGCATCGGCACGGTCTCGCGACCGCGCAGTTCCGGAAAACGGCCGCCAGCGATCAGCTGCTGGGTCTGCACGAAGAATTCTATCTCGCGGATGCCACCGCGGCCGAGCTTGACGTTGTGGCCCTTCACGGCCACCTCGCCATGGCCCTTATGCGCATGGATCTGGCGTTTGATCGAATGGACATCGGCGATCGCCGCGTAATCCATGTATTTGCGCCAGACATAGGGCTGCAGTTCCTTGAGGAAGGCTTCGCCGGCCGCAATGTCGCCGGCAACCGGCCGCGCCTTGATCATGGCGGCGCGTTCCCAGTTCTGGCCCCTGCCCTCGTAATAATTGAGCGCCGCCTCGACCGGGATGGCCAGCGGCGTCGAGCCCGGATCAGGACGCAGCCTGAGATCGGTGCGGAAGACATAACCGTGTTCGGTACGGTCCTGCAGGATGCGGACAAGGCGGCGGGTGAGCCGCGAAAACAGTTCCGTGGCGTCCAGCGGATCGATCACCGCCGGCGCGAAGGGGTCGAAGAAAACAACCAGATCGATATCGGACGAGAAATTCAACTCGTTGGCGCCGAGCTTGCCCATGCCGAGCAGGACCCAGCCGGATTTCAGCGTCGGGTTCTCGGGATCGACCAGCTTCAGCTTGCCCTGCCCATGCGCGTCGCGCAGCAGGAAATCGACCGCAGCGCGGATCGAGGCATCGGCCAGGCTGGAAAGGCGGCGAACGGTGAGCACCGTTTCAGAGACGCCGGCGAGCTCGGCAAGCGCGATCAGGAAATGCGCCTCCGCCTTGAACTGGCGAAGCTCCATCATCAGGCTCTGTTCCGAAACGCCCTCGGCACGGGGAGCCATAGCAATCGCCTGCCCGATCGCCGCGAGCCGCTCCTCGACGGTTTCATCGAACAGCGCGTCGAGTATCTGCGGCCGCCGCCGGGCGAGATCGCGCAGGAAGGGAGAAAGGTCGAAAACGGCGGCAAGGAAATCCTGCACAGGCCCCTTGGCGGACAGGAACCGGGCGAGACGCGGCAGCTCGTCCTCGGCTGCAGCGGCGGCAACGTCGGCCAGCTCGTCTTGCGCGTGCCGGGCATCCAGCGGCGAAAGCCGCGCCTTCGGCTCCAACCGCCACAATGCCTTGGTCTTTTCCTTGCCCGCCGCGACTGCCATCATTCCGTCTCTCCCCTAGAAACCTTCCCGCGCGGGAAAGCTCATGACGACGCATAGTCCGGGATCGGCGGGTTTAAGATCAAGGGTGCCCTTGTGGAATTTCATGATTGCCTTGGCGAGACTGAGCCCCAGCCCCGAGCCCGGCTGCGAACGGCTCTTCTCAAGACGCACGAAACGCTCGGTGGCCCGCGCCCGGTCGGCGTCGTCCGGTATGCCCTGGCCGTTGTCGGCCACTGACAGCATGATCTTGCCGGCGACGCGTTCGAGCGAAACCTTGACGACCGGCTTGGCGGTCGCGTCGGTCGAATATTTGATGGCGTTGTCAACGATGTTCGATAATGCCTGCCCGACGAGCTCGCGATTGCCGTCGACCAGATAGGGTCCGGTCAGCCCTGCCTCGATCATCACGCCGGCCTCCTCCGCCACGGGCTCGTAGAGCTCGACGACGTCGCGCACGGCGGCGGCGAGATCGACCTGCGTGACGTTCTCGGACGAATAACCCGCCTCCAGCCTGGAGATCATCAGGATGGCGTTGAAGGTTTTGATGAGCTGGTCGGACTCGGTGATCGTGCCCTCCAGCGCCGCCTTGTAGTCGGCGGCGCTGTGTTTGCCGGACAGCACGGCCTCGGCCCGGTTGCGCAGCCTGGTCAGCGGTGTCTTGAGGTCATGGGCGATGTTGTCGGAGACCTGCTTCAGCCCTTCGTTGAGCGTGGCGATGCGGGCCAGCATGGCGTTGAGGTTTTCCGACAAGCGGTCGAACTCGTCGCCGGCACCGGTAACCGGCAGGCGGCCGGTGAGGTCGCCGCCCATGATGCGCCGGCTCGCCTCCGAGACGTTGTCGATGCGTTTTAGTGCGGCATGGCCGACGAAGAACCAGATCGCCAGGCCACCCAGCCCCATCATGCCGAGCGTCAGCATGAGCGCGCGCCGCACGACGGAGCGGAACTGCTCCGGCTCGCCCATGTCGCGGCCGACCAAAAGAATCATCTGGTTGGGCAGGCGCACCACCAGCGCAATGGCGTTGTGCCCCTTGCTCTGCTTGGCCTGGGCAGCAGGATGGCTGCTGTCACCCGCCGCCTGCGACTGCTCACCACCGGTCTCGCCGTAGCGTTCGTAGGAGAACGGCAATTCGGTCCAGCCTTCGCGGGCAATCACGCCGGGTTCGATGCTCTGGACGTTGCCGGTCAGGATCTGTCCGTTCGGATCGGCGATCATGTAGAGATTGGCGCCCGGCGCCCGCGAGCGTCGCTCCACGGTGCGCACCAGGAAAGGCAGGCCGCCGCGCTGATAGGCGCGGGCAAGGCCCAGCGCTTCCTCGTTGATGGTCTCCTGCGTCTGCGAGGTCAGCATGCGCGCCGACAGCGAGGTCATGTAGAAGACCAGAAGCATGGCGCAGAGCGCGAACAGCAACAGATACAGCGCGGAGAGCCGCGCCGCCGTCGTCCTCATGATGGCCGGTAAGGTCAGCGCCATAGGCAGCTAGCCGCTCTTCAGCATGTAGCCGGCGCCGCGGATGGTGTGCAGGATGGGCTTCTCGAAACCCTTTTCGATCTTGCCGCGCAGCCGCGACACATGCACGTCGATGACATTGGTCTGCGGATCAAAATGATAGTCCCAGACATTTTCCAGGAGCATGGTGCGCGTCACCACCTGGCCGGCATGGCGCATCAGATATTCAAGCAGCCGAAACTCGCGCGGCTGCAGCACGATTTCCTTGCCCGCTCGCTTGACGGAATGGGACAGACGGTCGAGCTCGAGATCGCCGGTGCGATAGACCGTCTCGGTCTCCTTCGCGCCGGCGCGGCGGTTCAGCACCTCGACGCGGGCGAGCAGTTCGGAAAAGGCGTAGGGCTTGGTCAGATAGTCGTCGCCGCCGGCGCGCAGACCGGTGACACGATCGTCGACCTCGCCGAGCGCGGAAAGGATGAGGACCGGGGTGGCATTGCCGCGCGAGCGCAAGCCGGCGATCACCGACAGCCCGTCGCGGCGCGGCAACAGGCGATCCACCACCATGACGTCGTATTCGCCGGAATCGGCGAGCGCAAAACCGGTCTCGCCGTCGCCGGCGACATGGGCGGTATGACCCGCCTCGGTGAACGCCTTCTCCAGATAGTCGGCGGCCTCCCGATCATCCTCGATGATGAGAATCTTCATGGGATCGTTATACGCAATTTCGGACGCTCTGGCGGCAGTCATTGCAACATCCCTAAAGTTTTGCGGCAGCGGGCGACGAGGCCCGCTGCCGCCGAGGTCGGACACCGAAGACTGACAGACTGTTCCGACCAGGTTTCCTTTGCGGCGATCCGGGGGTGTGGAAACCGCCGCATCGGAAAACGGAAGACTATCAGCCCTTGGCGACCGGCAAGGTGATGAAGCGGTTGTTGTCGTTGCGGGTGATCTGCACCAGCACCTGCTTGCGGCCGGCCTTCTGGGCGTCGGTCATCGCCTTGCTGATGTCGGACGCCGCGGTGACTTCCTGCGAGTTGATCGCGGTGATCACGTCGCCGGCCTGGATGCCACGGTCGGCGGCATCGCTGTCGGGATCGACCTCGGTGACAACCAGACCCTTGCCGTCCTCGGACTTGGTGACGGTAAGACCGAGGTCGGTCAGCGAATTGTGGTCCTTGGCCGGCGCCGACTGCTGTTCGGCCGAGGCCATCTTGTCGTTCTTCGGCAGGGTGCCGAGATCGACCTTGATGGACTGTTCCTTGCCGCCGCGCCAGACGGTGACGTCGACGGACTTGCCGGGCTGGTAGTTGCCGATGGTGCGGGCCAGATCCTTGGTCGTCTCGACCGACTTGCCGTCGACCTGGGTGATGACGTCGCCGGCAACGATGCCCGCCTTCTTGGCCGGGCTGTTGTCCTGCGAACCAGCGACCAGCGCGCCCTTTTCACCCTTCAGGCCGAGCGATTCGGCGATGTCGGAGGTGACCGGCTGGATTTCGACGCCGAGCCATCCGCGCTCGATCGATCCGCCCTTCATCAGAACCTGCACCACATTCTTGGCGGTGGAGGCCGGAATGTCGAAAGCGATGCCGACGCTGCCGCCCGAGGGCGAGAAGATGGCGGTGTTGATGCCGACCACCTGGCCGTTGAGGTCGAAGGTCGGGCCACCCGAGTTGCCGCGGTTGACCGGGGCGTCGATCTGGATGAAGTCGTCATACGGGCCGGCGCCGATGTCGCGGCCACGGGCCGAGACGATGCCGGCGGTCACGGTGCCGCCGAGGCCGAACGGGTTGCCGACGGCCACGACCCAGTCGCCGACGCGGGTCTTGGCATCGTCGGCGAAGTCGACATAGGTGAATTTCTGTCCGCCGCCGTCGACCTTGAGCACGGCGAGGTCGGTGCGCGGGTCGGTTCCGACCAGCTTGGCGTCAAGCTCCTTGCCGTCCTTCATGACGACGGTGAAGGCGCTGCCGCCATCGACAACATGGTTGTTGGTGACGATGTAGCCGTCTTCGGAAATGAAGAAGCCGGAGCCCTGCGCCACCGGGCGCGGTTCGCGATTGGGGTTATCGCGGTGCTGGAAGCGGCGGCCGCCCTGGCCGTCGGGACCGCGGAATTCCTTGAAGAAGCGCTTCAGCTGCGGGTTGTCCTGGAAGAAGTCCGGACCGTCGAACGGGCTCGCCTGGCCGTCGTCTGCAGCGGGCTGAACCTTGGCCTTGACCTGAACGGAGACGACCGCCGGCGAGACCTTCTCGACGAGGTCGGCAAAACCCGCAACCTGGGGAGCCTGGACGCGCACGGCCTCGGCCATCACGGGGGCGGTGCCGGTGGTCACGGCGACGAAGCCGATCGCGCCGGCGATGGCCACGGAAGCAGCGGCAGCAGTCAGGCGCGAGCGGGTGCGGGAGGAAATGGGGGAAGCAGTCATCGGTCTGTTGTCCTTTTGCACGCAGGTGCCAAAAGCACCCTTCGAACAAAAGGAATAAGATCGCCGACATTACGGCGCCATTTCCGGTGCATGAAATTTTGGTAATCTTGGGCGGTTGCCCGACGCTTCAATCCTGCTTCAGGATGGCGTCCAGCCTGGCCTTTTCTTCGTCGGACAGGGCTGCGGTCTCGGGCGCTTTGCGGCGGCGCGCGGCGCGCACCATGAAGGCGCCGCCGACGACCAGCAGCAGCACCGGCGCCCCCCACAGCAAGGCGTTGCGCCATTCGAAACGGGGTTTCAGAAGGACGAACTCGCCGTAGCGCGACACGACATAATCGATCACCTGCCCGTCGCTGTCGCCCGCCTTCAGCCGGTCGCGCACCAGGATGCGCAGGTCGCGCGCGAGGTCCGCGTCGGATTCGTCGATCGACTGGTTCTGGCAGACCATGCAGCGCAGGCCGGACGACAACGCACGGGCGCGAGCCTCGAGCGCGGGATCGGACAGAACCTCGTCCGGCTTCACCGCAAGGGCAGTGCCGGATGCCAGAACGCCGAGCACCAGCACGCATGCCGCCAGCGAACGAACGATGCCGGCCACGGGCTTCACGACAGACTTCCGGCAGGCACGGTCTTGGCCTTGCGTTTGGCAGGCGCGCCGACGCGCAGGCGGCGGTCGGCCAGCGACACGGTGCCGCCCGCCATCATCACCACCCCGCCCAGCCAGATCAGCGTCACCAGCGGTTTCCACCAGATGCGCACGACAACCGAGCCGTCCGCAGCCTCATCGCCCAGCGAGATGTAGAGCTGGTTGAAGCCGATCGTCTTGATGCCGGACTCGGTAGTCGGCATCTGGCGCGCCGGGTAGAATCGCTTGGCCGAGCTGATTTCGCCCGTCACCTGGCCGTTCGCGCCGATGAGTTCGAAGCGGGCGCGATCCTCGCTGTAGTTCGGTCCCTTCATCGGCATCAGGCCGTCGAAGTGCACGACACGGCCGGCGATCTCGACGGTCTCCTGCGGACGCATCGTCAGAATATGCTCGCTGCCGAACCCCAGTGTGCCGACAATACCGATCAGCGTGATGCCGAGGCCGGCATGGGCGAGCGCCGTGCCGAACACCGAACGGGGCAGGCCGGCAAAGCGGCGCAGCATGATCGGGAATGTCACCGAACCGAAGCCGGATTTGGCGGCGAGATCGGTCAGCGCGCCCATGATGAGCCAGAAGGACAGGCCGGCGCCGAGCGCGGCAAGGGCGGAACTGCCGTCGATGAAAACGAGCGTGACAATCGCTGCCAGCAGCGCCGCGCCAAAGGCGGCCATCAAACGCTGGGCGGCGGCCAGAATATCGCCGCGCTTCCAGGCCAGCAGCGGGCCGAACGGCACCAACAACAGCAGCGGCAGCATCAAAAGGCCGAAGGTCAGGTTGAAGAACGGTGCGCCGACCGAGATTTTGTCGCCGGTAAGCGCCTCCAGCCCCAACGGATAGAGCGTGCCGACCAGGACGGTGGCCGCCGCCGTGGTCAGGAACAAATTGTTGAGAACCAGCGCGCCCTCGCGCGAAATCGGCTGGAACAGCCCGCCGGCCGTCAGCGAAGCGGCGCGCAGGGCAAACAGCGCCAGAGACCCGCCGATAAAGAACAAAAGGATGCACAGGATGAAGACGCCGCGCGAAGGGTCGGTGGCGAAGGCATGCACGGAGGTGAGCACGCCCGAACGCACCAGGAAGGTGCCCAGCAACGACAGCGAGAAGGTGAGGATAGCGAGCAGCAGCGTCCAGATTTTCAGCGCCGAACGCTTTTCCATCACGATGGCCGAATGCAGCAGCGCCGTGCCGGCCAGCCACGGCATGAAGGAAGCGTTCTCGACCGGGTCCCAGAACCAGAAACCACCCCAGCCCAGTTCGTAATAGGCCCAGTAAGAGCCCATGGCGATGCCGCCGGTCAGGAAAATCCAGGCGACCAGCGTCCACGGCCGCACCCAGCGCGCCCAGGCGGCATCGATGCGTCCGTCGATCAGCGCGGCGACCGAGAAGGAGAAGCAGATCGAGAAGCCGACATAGCCGAGATAGAGCAGCGGCGGATGAATGGCGAGGCCGAGATCCTGCAGGATAGGATTGAGATCGCGCCCTTCCACCGGCGCCGGCGACAGCCGCGCGAAGGGATTGGACGTGGTCAGGATGAACAGGAAAAAGGCGGTGCCGATCGAACCCTGCACGGCAAGCACATTGGCTTTCAGCGTCGCCGGCAGATTGCTTCCGAAGGCCGCGACCAGCGCGCCGAAGAAGGTGAGGATGAGCACCCACAAAAGCATGGAGCCTTCGTGATTGCCCCAGCTTCCGGTGATCTTGTAGATCATCGGCTGCAGGGAATGCGAATTCTCCCAGACATTGACCACCGAGAAATCGGAACCGGCATAGGCCGACACCAATGCGGCGAAAGACAGCGCGGTCAGCGCGAAGCCGGTGATCGCGGTCGGACCGCCTACGGCCATCATGCGCTCATTGCCGGCGCGAGCGCCCACCAGCGGCACCACGGTCTGCACCAGCGCCAGCGCGAAGGCGAGTACGAGGGCGAAGTGACCGATCTCAACCATGGCGGCGTCCGCTATTCACTCTTCGTCTCCTGCCACACGCCCTTGGCCTTCAGCCCGTCGGCGACTTCCTTGGGCATGTAGCGCTCGTCGTGCTTGGCCAGCACGCTGTCGGCCACGAAAGTGCCATCCGGACCAAACGCGCCTTCGGTGATGACGCCCTGCTCCTCGCGAAACAGGTCGGGCAGGATGCCGGTATAGGTGACCTTGACCGAATTGTGCGTGTCGGTCACCGCGAAGGAAACCGTCGTCCCCTGCCCGCGCAGGATCGTGCCCTTCTCCACCAGCCCGCCCAGCCGGATGCGCTGGCCGGGCGCCAGATTGGCGGCGGCGATATCGGCAGGCATGTAGAAATAGGACGCCTTCTGACCGAGCGCATAGAAGGTCAAGCCGGCGGCCAGCGCCAGGAAACCCAGCCCCGCCACGATCACCGACAGCCTTTTCTGCTTGCGTGTCATGATCCCGTTTCGCCCCTACTCTGTCGCCGTCAGGCCGAGCGTGCCGGCAAAGGCGGTGAATTGCTTGGCCTCCGGGCTGTCGGCACCGAACACGGCAATGCCACGGCGCAGCGCGGCACGCGCCTCGTCGGGCTTGCGCAACACGGCATAAGAACGAATGAGGCGCATCCACCCTTCCGCGTCGCGTGGATTCTGCTTCAGTTTTTCATCGAGGCCGGCAACCATGGTCTCGATCATCGCGCTGCGGTCCTCGTCGGAAAGCGAGGAGGCTGCGGCCACTTGGTCCTCGCTCGGCCCTGCGGCCGGCCGCGAACCTTCAGCGGCCAGCGCCTGGCCGACGGCGCGACGCCACGGCGAATCCTGAGGCAGCGATGCCTGCATCTTCTGCAGCATGGCCACGGCCTCGGGCTTGCGACCCTCCTGCGACAGCGCCAATGCGAGATAGAAATTCGCCTTGGGGTTGGCGGGCTCAAGCTTGAGGGCTGCCTCAAACACCGCCTGTGCCTCGGCGGAGACGACCCCGCCGGCGCCATTGACCATGGCTTCGCCAAGTCCGGCCTGGCGCGCAGCCGTTTCGCCTGCCAAGCGAATGGCATTGCGGTAGGCGGTGACGGCATCGGGGAAACGACCGATCCTGAGATAGATCGGGGCCAGAACGTCCCAGCCACGGCCATCCGACGGGTTCTTCGTCAGATGCGCCTCGGCGCGCGCGACAAGTTCGTCCACCGAACTGTCGGCCGGGTTCTTCGCCAGCCGCTCGGCGAGCGGTTGGGACGGCAGATCGGGCGAACCGATACGGCTGTAGATGCCCCAACTCAACAGCGGCACGGCCAGCACGGCGGCCATCGACAACAGCCCCGCCAGCTTCGGCATCGTACCAGGCGCGGCGGCCGCCGTCTCGCCAGTTCCCAGCCGAATGATGCGGCGGGCGATTTCGGCGCGCGCCTGCTCGGCCTCGACCGGCTGGATCAGCCCGCGGGCGAGATCGCGGTCGAGTTCGGAAAGCTGGTCGCGGTAGACTTCGAGGTCATGGGCGTCCTGCGAATCCCGCTCCTTCGCGCTCCCCGCGAGGGGCAGCAGCACCGCCAGGCTCGCACCCAGCGTCAGCACCGCGGCTATGACCCAAAACAGCATGGAACTTCCAATAGCGGTCCGGCTTCGTCCTGCCAACACAAGCGTCCTGCGACGCTTTGACAGAATTACGGCCGGCCGCACTTGATCGAGCGCAAACGCTCAATCGAAATCGGACATTCGAAGCAGTTCGAGCGCCTTCACCGCAAATCAAATTGTCGGAGCGTCCTTTTGCGCGTCCAAAAAGGAGGCGCGGCGCTCCAACGTCAGGTCAGCGGCGTCCACGACCCGTCGGTGTTGCGGCAAGCCGTGCCACGGGCGATCTGGCCGTTGCCGCCCGAATAGACGGTGTGGCGATACTGGCGGCAGTCCTGCGAGCCGACGCGATAGGGCTGCGCGGCAACCACTTCGCCATAGCGCCCTCCCTGGTCGCTCTTCCAGGTGACCGTCTGGCCGCTGGCGGTGTATTCGAGCGCCTTGTATTCGGCCTCCAGCGCCTTGCGCTTGTCGGCCGCGGTCAAGCCGGAGCCGATATTGCCACCGATCAGGCCGTCACCCAGTTCCTCGAGCACGGTCGATGTGACCGAACCGCTGTCCTTGCCGGCTTTCGGCGCGGTGTCCGAACCATTGCCGGTCAACCCGGTCGTGGCGCAGCCGGTCAGCAGCAACATTCCGGCAACGAAGCCAATGCGAATCGTCATTCTCTCAAAAGTCCCCTCTTCGCCACGCACTGGGCGACGGTCGCGGCGATAGTGCCGATATTGGGCTGAAATTGGGCCGCATGCCAATCCCATAACTCTGTTCCTCACCGGACACTTCGCAGGCGCACAATCGCCTTGAGCCCACCGAGGTCCGAACGTTCCAGCGCGAGGCTGCCGCCATATTCGTTGACGAGGTCGGCGACGATGGCCAGACCAAGCCCCGTCCCGGGCTTGGTTTCATCGAGGCGTTTGCCGCGCTGCAAGGCATCGCGCGCCTTGTCTTCCGGGATTCCGGGGCCATCATCCTCGATGAGTATTTCGAACGGTTCGCCGCCTTCGCCACCCGTTGCCAATGGCCGGACCGTGACCCTGGCCGCGCCATTCGCCCACTTCATCGCATTCTCCAGAAGGTTACCCAAAACCTCCTCGAGATCCTCGCGCTCGCCGGCAAAAATAATGCCCTCCGGCGGCAGTGATAGCGACAGCGCGACGTTGGGATTGAGCTTCTGCATCACCCGCACCATGCGCTCGGCCAGTGGCGCCACCGGGGTGCGGTAGACGACGCTGTCGCGCTGCGCGGCGATGCGGGCGCGCTGCAAATAGTGCTCGACCTGTTTCTGCATCGAGGCCGCCTGGCCGGCGATCAGCTCGCCTTTCGGCCCGCCCAGCGCGCGGCCCTCGTTCAGCATCACGGCAAGCGGCGTCTTCAGCGAATGGGCGAGATTGCCGACCTGCGTGCGCGAACGTTCGACGATGCGTTTGTTGTTCTCGATGAGCGCGTTGGTTTCGTCGGCCAGCGGCTCGATTTCGGACGGAAAACGGCCGTCGAGCCGCTTCGCCGTGCCTTCCCGTACCATGGCAAGGGCGGCGCGCACGCGCCGCAGCGGCTGCAGGCCGAACAGGATGGCAATGGCGTTGATGGCGATCATGCCAACGCCGAACAGCGACAGGTAGGTGAGCAGCCGGCGCTGGAAAGAGCCAATCTCTTCTTCCAGTTCGCTCTTGTTGCCCATGACGCGGAAGCGGGCGATGTGGTTCTTCGAATCGAGCACGAATTCGCTCTCGAAGATTTGCAATTCCTCGCCTTTCAGCCCGTGAGCAGCGTAGCTGCGCTGGAAGCTGGAATTGAACGGGACGTCGCTGATGCTCGGCGAGGGAATTGCCTGCACCATGGAGGACGAACGCAGATGGCCGCCGACGCCGTCCGACGCAGGCTCCACCGACCAGTACCAACCCGAAAACGGTTCGGAAAAGCGCAGGTCGCCGAGATCCGGCGCGCCGATCAAAACGCCCTTGTCGGAAATGCCGACCGAGCCGATCAGGTTGAAGAGATGGGCTGAAAGCAGGCTGTCGAAGCCGCGTTCGCTGGCCTGGCGATAGAGCGTCGTGATCAGGGTGAAGATGACGACCAGCGTCAGCACGGCCCACATCGAGGAAAAGGCCACGACGCGAAAGGTCAGCGAGCGCAGCCAGAACCGCAGCGGCGCTCTCGTCTTGACCCGTTTGGTGGGAAGCGGTTCCGCTTTACGCCTCCGGTTCACGCATGCGGTAGCCCATGCCGCGCACGGTCTCGATCATGTCGACGCCCATCTTCTTGCGAAGCCGGCCGACAAACACTTCGATCGTGTTGGAATCGCGGTCGAAATCCTGATCGTAGAGATGCTCGACCAGTTCGGTGCGCGACACCACCTCGCCCATGTGGTGCATCAAGTAGGCAAGCAGGCGAAACTCGTGCGAGGTGAGCTTCAGCGGCACGCCGTCGACATCGGCTTTCGAAGCCTTGGTGTCGAGGCGCAGGGGACCGCAGGTCAGTTCCGACGAGGCATGGCCGGCGGCCCGGCGGATCAGTGCGCGCACCCTGGCCAGCACTTCCTCGATGTGGAACGGCTTGGTGACATAATCGTCGGCGCCGGCGTCGATGCCGGAAACCTTGTCGCTCCAGCGGTCGCGCGCCGTCAGTATCAGCACCGGCATCTTGCGGCCATCGCGGCGCCAGCGCTCGACCACGCTGATGCCGTCCATCTGCGGCAGGCCGATATCGAGCACGACCGCGTCATAGGGCTCGGTGTCGCCGAGATAATGCCCTTCCTCGCCGTCATAGGCGCGGTCGACCACATAGCCGGCATCGACGAGTGAATCGGCCAACTGCCGGTTCAACTCCTTGTCGTCCTCTACCACCAATACGCGCATCGTGCCTCGTGTCGTTGCTTTCGGTTGCTGAGATATAAGCCGATTCCGGCGGTAAGACGACCGCTCAGCCCTGCGGCACCACCACTTCGGCCCGGCGCGGGCGTTCGCCTTCCTTGCCTGGCACGAGGATGACGACCACGCAAACCGGCTGCCCGCCAC
This sequence comes from Mesorhizobium sp. 2RAF21, assembly GCF_052115345.1. Classification (NCBI taxonomy): domain Bacteria; kingdom Pseudomonadati; phylum Pseudomonadota; class Alphaproteobacteria; order Hyphomicrobiales; family Phyllobacteriaceae; genus Mesorhizobium; species Mesorhizobium sp. 2RAF21. The sequence goes on from NZ_JBFRGM010000012.1 coordinate 74,023, forward strand.
GCGTTGACGGCGAGGCTTTGGCGAGCGTGCCGCCGTTCTGCGCCGCGACCTCTTGGCCGATGGCGTAGCAATCGGACGCCACCGTCAAAACCTGGCTGGGGCTGTCGAGAGGGGTGATCGGAAGCGCCCCTGCCGGCGGCACTGCAAACAGCCCGCTGGCGCCGAGCGCCAGCACAATCGACCGGAGATTGGAACGAAAGCTTTTCATGGTGCCCTTACTAGCGCACCGGGGCTGAACACGAAATGAACACCGGCGGCTGCGTCCCCTTTGACCTCGCACCATCGCGGCCGGATGGCGAGTTGCAGGAAGCTTAACCTATGCGGTCGGTGGCGGACAACCGGCCAAACAGGGCCACCAGCCCGGCGATCGCGCCGACGCCTTGCAGCAAGGCGTCGGTCAGCGCCGTTTCGTCGACCTGTTCAGGCGAAGCGCCAGCCAGTCCGGCGGCGCCGGTCAGGATGGTCACCAGCGCCGCCCAGATGGTGCGGGAAAGATACCAGGGTTTCATCGTTTTCATCTTCGTTCCTTTCGACGGAAAGTAGAGCTCTCAGGCAATGGAGAGGCGCTTGGAGACCGGTACGCCCCAACCTGCGGTGACGCTGAACTGCCGCACCGTGACATCGATCGCGGCAGGCGGCGCGGTGAAGTCGGCAACGATCATGGCCGCCTCGTAGAGCCAACGCGGTTCCGCGGTGACGACCGTACGCACCGGCATGCCGCCAGGCGCCGCAATCTCGACGCGATATTGTTCGACGGCTTCGCCGAGCGGGATGTCGCTCGCATCCCAGCCATCGGCGTCAACACGGCCACGGCGGATCCAGGAAAACACCACGTCGGCGCCGGCTCGCCGTGCGCGCAGATGCACTGGCGCCAGTGGCAACGCAGCCCGCTGGCCGCCGACAGCCGTGCTCTCGGCAACATTGAGGCCGGAACCGTCCAGGCCGGTCGGCCCGACCCGCCAGTTCAGCACGAGGCCAACTTCGCTGGAGCGCAGGCCGGCCGGCACGACCGCGTCGTCCAGCAGGACAAAATCCGCGCCTTCGGCGGCGCCGGCGGCCATCGCGTCCGAGGTGCCGAGCTGGCCACGCAGCAGACCGGACAGTCGCCAGAGCTGCGGCTCGATTTCCGTGGCCTGCTGGAATTGCAGAACTTCCCACACCCCGACCGTCGACCGCACCGCCGCCGCGTTGGCGCCGTTGAGCATTTGCGCCACGCTGATGCTCTCGGCCTGGCGATCGAAAAGCTCGACGAAGATCGCCCCGGCACGGTCGATACGTCCCTCGAAACCGGGGGCGAGCGGGGCGGTCAAGCGGCCCAGAACCGCCGATTTCGCCACCATGGCGCGCGCGGTGAAACCGGTCGTCTCCGGCGATGCGGAGAGCGCCTGCGTCCGCCACGGCTTTTGCCAGACCGCAACACGAAGCTGGTCGTGCAGGCTGCCCTCGCCGACACCCGCCGGCAGATCGAGAAAGACCGCGTGCGGTCGTCCTGACACGATGACCGGCGGAACCGGCGGCCTCGGCACGACGCTGCGCCAGCGCGGCACCGCACCGCGCGCGATCTGCCTTGCCGAGACGCGGCACACCAGCCCATCCTCGACGCCCGTGACCAGGAATTCGGACGGATTTCCCGAGGCAGGCAGCGTCACCACGGCGCCGGGCGCAAGTGCGTCGTCGGGCATGGCCACCGAAAAGCCGATCGTCTCGCGCTCGTACCAGGTGCGGCGCAGCCAGTCCTCGGCCAGCGCCTGCCCCTGCCCCTTTTCGAGCACTCCGGAAAACGACTGCACCTGCTGGCGGGCGCCGGCCGCACCCTGCCGCGCGAAGCGTGCGGTTGCGGATTGGTAGTCCGAGAAAGGATCACGAAACGCCAGCAGCGCCTCGGCGGGCAGTTGCTGGTCGGGCACGCGCATGGTCTCGACCGCCGGACGGTCGTCGTCCAGCACCAGTTCTGTTACCGACACAGCGGCGCCAGCCTGGCCCGCCTGCCGGAACACCAGCCCGTCGGCCTGTTCGATCACTGTCAGGTCGAACAGATCGACCAACGGTTCGAGGCTTGCCCTCGCCGAGGACGGGTCGTCGACGACATAGCCATGCACGACGCCGTCGGCGCCGGAAACGTCGGCAGCCGGCAAGCCGTGATCGGCCAGGACGGCGTTGATCAGCGCGCCGAGGTCCGGGCTCGCCAATCGTCCGTTCAGCCAGTGTCCACGCTCCCAGTTGACGCCGTCCGACCACACATCGGCGCGCTGCGGAAAAGCCGGAAACGGCCGCGCGTCCCACGCCCACAGATAGATGCGCGACAGATCGAGCATACGCCCGCCATAGGCTGGCGAAACCGGGTTCCAGGCCTGCTGGAAGCCGGGCCCAGCCGCATCCCAATGCTGCAGATGGGCCTCGATGAACCGGCGCTGGGCGATGTCGGAGCGGCTGCCGTCGGAAAAATAGGGAGCGGCGCTCTCCATCGATTTGGGATCGGGAAAGACATTGGGCTGGTTCGGGCCCTTGTCGGTCGCCGGGCATCCAAGCTCGTCACACCACGCGGCTGAAAATTGCGGCCCGCGCAGGCTCTCCGGATCTTCCGAGGAGAACAGCTGCGCCACCGCGCCGCTCGGCCACAACAGCCGCCGGCGCGTCGGCTCGAAACGCGGCCGGTCCTCGCGGGCGATGGTGAGGATGCCGGAAGGCCCCTCCACCATCACCTCGCGCGCATCGCCCAGCGTTTCGCCCACCAGCGCGATGCGGTCGTAGCGATTGCCGAACTCGGCGAAGGGCGGCAGGCACCGCGCCAGCGCGGTCGCCCATTCGGCGCCCAGCCTGGTCTTGCCGGAACCGCGCCCGCCGGTGACCAGCCAGGTCGCCGGCGTCGGGCGCCCCACCGGATATTGCACGCCATGGGCGCTCAGAAACCACTCATGCCATGCCAGCTCGGCGCCCCGCAGGCCGACCTGGCTCGTCATCCAGTAACGATTGATCCGCGACCATTTCGGCCGCCATCCGGGTGGCAAGTTCGACAATGCGTTCATTGATGCGTCCAAGAACCTCCGCGAGGTCTTCATTGCGCTTGATCTGGCTTTCCCTGGCGATGCCGCCGGTGCGCAAAATCTCGGCGATGCGATCCAGCGCGCGGATGGCGGCCGTCAGCGCATCGAAGCGGGCCTTGTCGATGTTCTCATTGGCCAGCAGTGCGCTGCACAACGTCTCCACCCGCTCCAGCGCCTGCGCCGCGATGGCTTGCACGCGCTCAGCCGCGTCGGTGCTAGGTCGCCGCGCGTGTGCCCAGCCTTCGCGCTCGGCCTGTTTCTTCAGCGCCTGCAGCGAGCGGCCGGACGCATCGGCCAGAAGATCGAGCGTCACCCGTGCGCCTTCCGCCAGCGCGCGCAACGCCCGCTGTTTCGCGTTCGGTCTCGAACTCGGCATTGCTTTTCCTGAAAACGGTCGGAACCTGACGGTTACTCAAAGTGCGCCGGCAGCCGAACAACCATGCAGGTGCCGCGCGCCGGCATCGTCTGGTGCTGGTGCAGAGACCGGCAGGCTAGATATTAAGGGGAAATCGCCGGGGCGCCGCTGCGCCACCTACACTTTTCCGACGATAACCAAATCCTAGCAAAGCATCGTAACGGTGTCAAGGACTATTTTCCTATTTTTTGAAAATGGCCGTTCATCACCGTTTGTCGTCGTAAGCCCGCAATTGGCGGCGGCACTTCGAAACGGCCTGATGGTCGCGCGCTTCTGGCACGGCGATCTCCGTGACCTTCCTCACATTCAGTCGGGCGGTTTCCGTTGTATGGAAATCCCGCTTGGGGGAAGCGTCATGTCCAACATCGATATCCTGTTCGCCGTGGCCGGCACCGTCCTGGTCGTGCTGGCGATCATCCTGATCCTGAAGAAGCTGGAAGTTTCGGCCGGGCATTCGGCCATCATCGTCATCGGCGCGGCGCTGCTGGCGCTGCCCTATGTCGCCAATTTCGAATGGACCGGAAGCGGCATCAGGTTCACCACCCGGGACCAGGGCTCGCAACTGGCCGAGCAGATCGCCGCCAACAGCGCGCAACTGGCCAAGATCAACGCCGATATCGCGGGCGTCGCCGACGCGTTGAAATCGTCGAACGAGCGCATAGCGGCGATCGAGGCCAAGCAAGGCGGCAGCGCCACGCAACCGCCCGTCAAGCCAATCAATCCCGCCTTCTTCGACAGGCTTATCCAGGAAAACAACAACGCCAAGCTGTTGACCAACCGGCGCCTGCAGGACCTCGACATGCTGAAACAATCGCTGTCGGTTGGAAACTGATCAAATTCAGCGCTTAGCTGGTCGCTAATATCGTTTATCCCTAATGGTTTGCCTTTACCCTCCCTTCACCAATCGCGCGTCCAATGGCTGAGCCCTTGCCAGTGCCGCAGCAATCGACGAATAGTCGGCCCTGACCGCCGAGAGGGCGCCGTCCGCGTTCCCGTTTGCGCGGCGAACGCGTATAATCCGATCACCGCGCAACCATCCGAAGCCAGTAACCGTCCTCGATGAGCAATTCCCAGGAACCGCGCAAGAAAAGAGGCCCGATCGCCGCCTGGTTCCTGTCGTTGGATGCCTGGCTCGATTCCAGCCTCTACGAGTTGCGCTACCGGGCCGGCGAGTTCTGGGAAAGCGCCACCATCTTCTTCCGCCGCTTCAAGGTCAAAGGCTGGCGGCGCTGGCTGGTCGAGATCCTGTCGGAAGGCTTTACGCTCGGCACCGGCGGCGCCGTCGTCATGCTGGCGCTGGCGCTGCCGGCCTTCCAGGAAACCAAGGGCGACTGGCGCGCCCAGGGCGACTTCGCCGTCACCTTCCTCGACCGCTACGGCAACGAGATCGGCCAGCGCGGCATCATCCAGCGCGATTCCGTGCCGGTCGACCAGATGCCCGACCATGTCATCAAGGCTGTGCTGGCGACCGAGGACCGCCGCTTCTTCGACCACTACGGCATCGACGTCCTCGGCCTGATGCGCGCCATGACCGAGAACGTGCGCGCCAATTCGGTCGTCCAGGGCGGTTCCTCGATCACCCAGCAATTGGCCAAGAACCTGTTCCTCACCAACGAACGCACGCTGGAGCGCAAGGTCAAAGAAGCCTTCCTGTCGCTCTGGCTGGAAGCCAATCTTTCCAAGAAAGAGATCCTGCAGCTCTATCTCGACCGGTCCTACATGGGCGGCGGCACCTTCGGCATCGAGGCGGCGGCCGATTTCTATTTCGGCAAGAGCGTGAAGGACCTGACACTGGCGGAATCGGCGATGCTGGCCGGCCTGTTCAAGGCGCCGACCAAATACGCGCCGCACGTCAACCTGCCGGCGGCGCGCGCCCGCGCCAACGTCGTGCTCAACAACATGGTCGAAAGCGGCTTCATGTCGGAAGGCCAGGTGCTGCAGGCAAGGCTGCATCCGGCCAATGTCGTCGACCGCGGCGAGCGCAAGAGCCCGGACTATTTCCTCGACTGGGCCTTCGACGAGGTCAAGCGCATCGCACCCAAGGGCACGCATTCGCTGGTCGCCCACACCACGTTCGACGCCAACATCCAGGACGCCGCCGAGGAATCTGTCGAGTTCCACCTGCGCCAATACGGCAAGGACTATCGCGTCACCGAAGGTGCGGTCGTGGTCATCGAGACCAATGGTGCCGTGCGCTCCATCGTCGGCGGCCGCGACTACGGCGCCAGCCAGTTCAACCGCGCCACCAAGGCGCTGCGCCAGACCGGCTCGTCGTTCAAGCCCTATGTCTATGCGACCGCTATGGAGCATGGTTTCACGCCGGAATCGGTGATTTCGAGCGCGTCGGTCAGCTGGGGCAACTGGACGCCCAAGAATTACAGCGGTGGTTTCGGCGGCAAGATCACGCTGCTCACCGCCTTCGTCAAATCCATCAACACCGTGCCGGTGCGGCTGGCCAAGGATTCGCTGTCGATCCCGCCGATCAAGAAGATGGCCGAGGACATGGGCGTGGAATCGCCGCTGGAATCGCACAAGACCATGGTGCTCGGCACCTCCGGCATGACGGTGATGGACCAGGCGACCGGCTATTCGGTCTTCGCCCAGAACGGCTTTGTCGGCACGCGCCACGGCATCACCCAGCTCGTCACTCACACCGGCCAGGTCGTCTACGACTGGGCCAAGGACGCGCCGCCGCCGCGCCGCGTACTGTCGGAAAAGGCGCTGCATTCGATGAACTCGATGCTGGTGCAGGTGCCGGTCATCGGCACGGCCCGCCGCGCGGCATTGCCCAACATCGTTTCGGGCGGCAAGACCGGCACCACGCAGAGCTACCGCGACGCCTGGTATGTCGGTTTCACCGGCAACTACACGGCTGCGGTCTGGCTCGGCAATGACGACTTCCGCCCCACCAACAACATGACCGGCGGCTCGCTGCCTGCGATGATCTGGCAGCGGATGATGGTCTATGCGCACCAGAACATCGACCTGAAGCCGATCCCCGGCATCGACCAGCCCTTCGTCGACAAGACGGTGGCGGCCAAGACCGAGCCCGAGAAGAAGCCGGCAGCCGACGACCAGGCCAAGGTGGCCGCCGAGCGGCCGCCCGTTCTGTCCAGCCGCACCACGCAGACCCTGCGCACGCTCAGCAAGACCTTCGAGGATGCGCCGGTGCTCACCCCGCCTACCAAACCCGAAACGCTCTCGGCGCTGTGAAGCAGCCCACAGCCTTGCACCAGCCCCGCACCGCCGCTATGCCGGCCACCATGTCGCAATGATCCCCTGCCCTGACGAGCCTCCATGCTGAAGAACGCATTGCTGACGCTTCTGGCTCTCGCCATCGCCATCGGGTTGGGCGGCGGCAGCGTCTGGTACGCGCTCGATGCCCAGAGCGGCGGCGGCGCCATCCGCATCGGGCCGTGGACGGCCTTTCCCGATATCGGCACAGCGGAGGCCGATCCCTATTCGCAGGCGCGCGTGGCCCGCCAGGGCGCGCTGGCGCTTGGCCGCGCCGAGGGTCTTTCCTTCGTCGCCGAGGCCGATTCCAACGGCGAAAGCCTGCGGCGCGAATGCAGCTACACCATCGAAGGCAGTTTCCCGACGGCGCGGTTCTGGACCCTGCACGCCGCCGACCAGGCGCTTGACCCGATCGTGTCCGGCCGGCCGCGCCAGGCGGCGCTGCAGTCGCACGAGATCCTGCGCCAGGCCGACAATTCCACCGTCATTACGGTGGCCAGTAACGCGGCGCCCGGCAACTGGCTTCCCGTCGCCGGCGCCGGTCCGCTGCGCTTCGTGCTCAATTTCTACGACACGCCGATTGCCGCCTCGACCGGGCTCTCCGACGTCAAGCTGCCGGCCATCCTGAGGATCGGCTGCGATGGCTAGGCTGTTCCACGCCATCCTGCTCGGCCTCGTCGGCGCGGCCATCGTACACATCGCCGTGCTTTTGCTGGTGCCGACGTTTTCCGAGCGCGACGCCTGGTCGAACCTGGCGATGAAGTCGGATTTCTACACCATGGCCCGGCTTGACGCGGATGCCGGCAGTCCGGCGCCGGTGAAGTCGATCGATCCGCAATTCTACGCCGCCGCCTGCCGCTTCGACCTCGCCGACGGCATGATACAGCTGACCGCGCCGGGCTCGGTGCCGTTCTGGTCGGTCTCGGTCTACGACCGCAACGGCCACAACATCTACAGCTTCAACGATCGCAGCGCGACAAACGGCCAGTTGGATGCGGTGGTGCTGACGCCGGCGCAGATGATCGAGGTGCGCAAGGCCCTGCCCGACGGGTTCCAGGGCTCGATCTTTGTCGAGGCGCCGATTGAGGAAGGCATCGTGGTGGTGCGCGCCTTCGTGCCGGATGAAAGCTGGAAGCCGGCGGTGGCGCGTTTCCTCGATCAGAGTTCCTGCGAATTGCAGCAATTCTGATCGGAAAGCGACTTACGCCGCCTCAGTGGCGCGGCTTCGACGACGGCGCGCCTTGCGTGCCCGTCTCGGCGCCCGATGCCGTTGCCGCACCTTCCTGCGGCCGCTCGTAGCGCACCCCTGGAAAGATGATGACGGACGCGGCCGTATCAACGCTTCGCGGAAGTCTGTTTGGTGCCGCGTTCCGCGGCTGGAAAGACAGTACCTGTCCCATGGTTCGCGCATTCCTCTCGGTTCGACCCAGAGCACAAACGCAACGCCTACAGGGTTGATTAGGCGCCTAGAGGGTTAACGGAGCGCTAACGGATCGCGGCTAATTTGATGCTTGTTCGCGCGCCCTCGGCCGGACTGTTGTCCGCGTCGGGATCGGAGCGCCGTGTGTTTGTACAGGCGTAACTCGTGTCATCTTCTGACTTCCGGCATATCGCGGTGCGGATGGAAACGGGAAAGGCCGAGCGGCTTTTCCGGGCCGCCATTTCGGCGTTCTGCTCGCTGCCGCGCCCGTCGCGCCGCGAGATAGCGCAGTTGGAAGACCTTGCCCTGCCATTGTTCGACGATACGCCCAATGAGGCGCTGCGCTTCGGCGCAGCCGCCCTTTCGGAAACCGAATACGCGCCGCGCCAATTGGTGCTCAGGCTTGCCGACGCCAAGGTCGATATCGCGGCGCCGCTCCTGATCCGCTCGCGGGCGTTGACGGATGTTGACCTCATCGCCCTGATCGGCCGTCATGGCTTGCCCCATGCGCGCGCCATCGCCCGCCGCAAGGACCTCAACCCCGCGATTTCGCATCTGATCCGCGCACTGGAACGGCCAGCACAGGGCCGGTCGCGCGAGATGCGCGATACCGCAACTGAGGCGCCTGGACCGGCCAAGCCCATGCCTGGCCAGGCGGCCGAGGCGGTGCGCCAGCGCCTGCGCGCGGTGATGGCCGACCCTAACAACACCGCCACCACCGCTCCGGCCAGAGCCGACACCAATCCCTACCGGAAGCTGCGCGACATGGCGCTGAGCGGCAACGCCGCCTTCTTCAAGACCGCGCTCGCCGACGCGTTGCGGATCGACTTCGCCACGGCGCATTCGATCGCGGCGGCGGACGACTATTCGCGGCTGCTCACCGCACTGCGCACACTCGAACTCGGCGACGACCACGCCTTCCTGATCGCCGTGGCGGTCTTTCCCGGCCAGTTTCCGCATCCGCAGTCGATCCGCCTGTTCCTCGACCGCTACAGGTTGCTGCCGTTGGACGTGGCGCGCGGCCAGCTGGCGCAGTGGCAGGCCGAGGCGCTGTCGCCGGGCCTGCGCGACGCGCGCGAGACAACCGCCAATTCCGACACGCCGGCGGCAACGCAGCAGGGCAAGCCGGCGTTCAAGGCGTCCTGATCGCGATCAGTTCTTCCACCGGTTCCGAACCCGGCTCGATCTCGACCACCCAGATGTCGGGGTCGAACTTCTTCTCCCGCTCCAGCCTTTTGATGACGACCTCCTCGTCCAGCGTCGTCTCGAGTTTGCCGAACAGGCGCTCGTCGGGCCGCGCGTTGTCATAACTGGTCTGCGGCGCCGGGCCGTAGAGTGTCACCTCGCCGAAGCGATCGCGCGTCAGCACGAAGACGGCGCCCGCCTCGGTGGCGCCGCGCTGGAGGATCGCCGCGAAGCCGCTCGACGAAAAGGCCCGGCGCACCAGCGCCGACACCCACAGGTCGGTGGTCACACGCATGGGCGGGCTCCGCGAGAAGCGGATTGCGGGAAATGCTTTTTCATAGGTGATTGCTGTAGCAGGGCGTGCGCTTGTGTCCAGCGCATGGTCCGTCGCCGTTTTGCCCGCGGGCGGAGAACCCGACCTCAGTTGGTCAGGCCGATCTCGCGCATCTTGGCATAGACCACTTCGTCCGGCTCGCCGGTTTCGGGCAGTCCGAACAGCGACTGGAACTCGCGAATGGCGGATTTGGTGCGGGCGCCGATGACGCCGTCCATCTTGATGTCGTTATTGCCGAAGGCGCGCAGGCCCGCCTGGATCTTGACGAGGCGGGCGTCGGTCTTCTGCTGATCCGTCATGGCATTGGCCGGCGCCGGTTTCGGGACCGTGCCTGTGGTGTCGCTGCGCGGCGCCGGTTGCGGCACCACCGAGGCGGTGGTGGCAATGCCGAGATGGTCGAGCAACGCTCCGTCGATGGCGCCGGAAACAGAGAGGCCCATCTTCTGGCGATAGGTCTCGATCGCCTTGCGCGTCGCCGGCCCGGTCAGGCCGTCGACGGTACCGTCGTAATAGCCGATCTCCTTCAGCACGCCCTGCACCCGCTGCACGACCGGATCGCTCTTGGCGACTGCCTGCTGCGAAGTGGCGGGGACTGCCGCCGCATTCGGGTCGGGTCGCTCAATGTTGATGGTGGTCTCCGGCTCCGGCACGGCCGGTACCGGGAATTGCTGGAAGCTGCGCGTGGCAAAGAAGGCGCCGGTGTGCAGGCCCGGCTGATACCACAGAGCGTTGGCCGAGACGTAGAATAGCGTCACCAGGAAGGCGGTCGAGCCACCGACCAGGACAGGGTTGTTGGCGATCATCTCGCCCAGCGCCGCGGTGCCGGTCTGCAGCATGCCGGGGCGCTTGTTGCGGGCGCCTTTCCTAGGCTGTTTTGCGGAGCGAGCCAAGGCCGGCCTCCTTTTCGTTCCTTGGCTGGGTCAACGGCAGCACGGTCGACTTGGGGGCATTCCCCTTCGGACCATCCACCGGCAGGCTGATGGTCACCTTGGTGCCCTCGCCCGGCGCGCTTTCGACCGACATCGTGCCTTCGTGCAGGCTGACGAGGCCCTTGACCAGCGACAGGCCGAGGCCGGTGCCTTCGAAGCGGCGTGTATAGTCGTTCTGGATCTGCATGAACGGCTTGCCGAGATTGCACAGATCCGCCTCGGCTATGCCGATGCCGGTATCGCTCACCCAGAAATGCAGGCGCGAACCGATGCGGCGCGAACCGATCGAGACCGCGCCGCCGTCCGGCGTGAACTTGACGGCGTTCGAGGTCAGGTTGATGAGGATCTGCTGCACGGCGCGGCGGTCGGCGTTGATCTCGCCCGAATCGGCGGCGATCTGCGTGGTCAGCCGGATGTTCTTGGCCTCGGCCTGCATGTGCATCATCGACTGGCACATCTCGACGGCGTCGACGAAGCGGAACGGCTCCGGCTGCGCCGAATAGGCGCCCGATTCGATGCGCGACACGTCGAGGATCGAAGTGACGACGGCGAGCAGATGGTGGCCGGAATCGCGCACCAGCTCGACATATTCCTTCTGGCGCGGGTCCTTGAAGCCGCCGAATATCTCGTTCAGCAGCATGTCCGAGAAGCCGATGATGGCGTTGAGCGGCGTACGCAACTCGTGGCTGACGGCGGCCAGGAACCTGCCTTTGGCGACATCGGCGCCAGCCGCCGATTCACGCGCGCCGGCCAGCGCATGCTTCAGGTCCTGCATCTCTTCGTTCGAGCGCAGCAGCGCGACGAAACCATCGCCGGCGCGCATCAGGTCGAGCCGGAACGGCTGGTGGTTGGAGGCGCCATCGCCCGCCTCGCCCCTGGGGAGGCGCACGCGCATCTCGACGCTGCGCAGCGCAGCGCCCTCGCGCATGTCGGCCAGCGACGACAGGTAGGCGACGCGGTCGGCCAGATGGATGCGGTCGAACAACCCGTTGCCGGACAGGAGTTCAGGCGCGAGCTTCAACAGCCCGCGCGACTGCGCCGACGCTTCCAGCACCTCGCCGTTCTGCGCCAAACGCAGCACCACGGCGTCGATAATGTCTTCCAGGCGCGTTGCCTCCGGCGTCGCGTCGTCATCGGCGAGCGACCGTCCGAGACCGCGAACGCGCGGCAGCCAGGTCAGGCCCCAGGCGACCGGGAACAGCCAGTGCCAGGCGGTCGGTGCTTCCACCGGCAGCAACGGCGCCAGGGCGAATTGCAGAACGAGCGCGGCGAGCGCAGCCGCGAGGCCAATGCCCGCGGCGCGGCGCGAATTGCCAATCCAGAAAGCCTCGGCCGACAGGGCCAGCGCCAGGATGACCAGCGGCGACGCGAGACCGCCACCGGCGGCGACCAGGCCGGCAAGGCCGACGGCGCCGGCGCCAAGTGCCACGCCAGCGGCCGGCATCAGGCGGCCCGTGGCAGCCACCAGCAGTGCGGTGAACCAGGACAGACCGAAGATCGCGAAAATGGTGGCAACGGTGACATCGGCACCCAGCCTGGCGGTGACCAGGACAACGGCGGCGCTGGCGAACAGGAAAGGTGCCGCCAGCATCAGGCCGATGAAACGGCGCTGGCTGCGGCGGGCGGCCTGATCGGTAACGCCAGCATGCACCAACCGCTCGCAGCCTGCGGCCACGGCGTCGGGCAAATCAACGTATCGGGTCGCTATCGAATTCAACGCAACGCACTCACACTGGTCTGCTTTGCAGATCGCTTTTGTTGATCTGAAACTCGCATCCAGCCTTTAAGGAATGAATAAAACCGGGCCGAACTAGGCCGATCACGGTGCGAATATCGGTATCCCCCGGCATCCATGCCCAGCCGATTGCGGTCATGGTAAACACCGGGTTAGCCGGACCGCCTTCAGGACTTTTCCGGCCATTTCGGACGCTATCGGAGCAGTGCCGGAAAAGACGAATAAACACAGCATCTTAGATGGTTACCGCAGCCCTAACGAAAAAGGCCGCATTTTAGCCTTGTCTAAATCGAAAATCGGGCCTTTCCAGATTGTCTAAAATTTGAGGCAAATTCTCGCATGGACCGCAAGCCGTCCTTTGCGCGGCTGTGTCAGGATCATCCTCAACAAACGAGACTGCGGCACAACGATGCCCGGTCCGGTCACAACGAGAGGGTCGTGTCATGTTCTTTCTGCTCAGAGCCGCTTTCTGGTTCTCGCTCGTGCTGCTCGTGCTGCCGTTCAGCGTCGGCTCCGACGAACAGGGCCAGAGCGTAAACCCCATCCAGGCGCTGCTGGCGGCGCGCGACGCGGTCGGCGACATTGCCGGCATGTGCGAACGCAAGCCCGACGTCTGCGAAACCGGCAAGGCCGCGGTGCACACCATCTCGGTACGCGCCAAGGAAACCGCCAAGATCGCCGCCGACATGCTGGACGACCAGCCGGCCAAGCAGGCCGAGGCCGCGCCGGCCGGCCCGTCGGACACCACGACCATCACCGGCAGCGTCATCCCGACGCCGTCCGCCCGCCCCGATCCGAACAACTGATCGGCCGGGGCGCCAGGCCCCGATCCCACTTTTGTCGCGAAAATCCCCTTGCCGATCTTCGGCATCACCCGCAGGCCGCCTCCCTCTCGGCGCCTGCGGTTTTCTTTTTCCGTGACTGTAGCGGCCGGCGTGACTATATCGCCTGCATGAGCGCCACCATCGAAGCCATACGCGACGACTTCTCCCTGCTCGACGAGTGGGAAGACCGTTATCGCTATGTGATCGAGCTGGGCGAAGCGCTGCCGGAATTCCCCGATACCGCCCGCATACCCCAGAACAAGGTGCCCGGCTGCGTCAGCCAGGTGTGGCTGACCACCGAACAGGGCAGCGGCGGCGATCCGGTGCTGACGTTCCAGGGCGATTCTGACGCGCATATCGTGCGTGGGCTGGTGGCGATCATGCTGGCGCTGTTTTCCGGCCACACTTCCAGCGATATCCTGAAGACCGACGCGGAAGCCACGCTGAAAGCGCTGGGGCTGGACGAACATCTGTCGCCGCAGCGCGCCAACGGCCTGCGCTCCATGGTCAAGCGCATCAAGCACGATGCCGAAGCGGCGCTGAAGCAGACCGCCTGAGCGTTTCGCGAAAGACTATCTACCGTCACGCGATGCGCGGGCGATAATCCTGCGCGCCCCAATGCAGGGGTTGCCTTGGTCCACGCGCCGGCGGGCGGTAGTGCCGCGCCAGTACTGCCAGGCCGGTCTTGAGCACGATCTTGGCCGAGCGCAGCGGCCAGCCGCGTTCGCTTTCGACCCGTTCGAGCCCCTTCAGGAAACAGCAGACATCGACCAGAACGCCGGACAGTTCCGGGCCGACCGCCGCCAGCGCGGCCTCGACGCGATGGCGCGCGGCGAGCGCGGCGTCGGTCAGGTCGGCGAGGCCGTCGGCGCGCCGGCCCGACGAGACCGATGCCTCCCAGTTGGCGCCCAGCCTCGGCATGATCTGGCCGCGCGTATAGTCGGCGCGCAGCCTTTCGCCCGCCTCGAATTCCGGTGGGCTCAGAAACGGCTTGCCGTCCTTGGTCTTGCGCCGCACCAGTTGCGCCAGCGGCGATTCCGACAGATTGGCCATGACCGAAACCGGACAGGTGCCGGTATCGGCGGTCACCACGCCAAGTTCGCGTTGTCGCCCGCCAAATGCGTCGGCAGGCGCGGACAGGCGCTGCGCCAGCGCAGCGCCGCTGGCCGTCAATGCCAGGCTGAACCCTTCGCGTTTGATCACGCCGCCGGAAGCGAGCGTGGCAAGCACATGCTCCTCCACCGCGATCGCACCCCGCCCCGAAGCTTCGACAAGCAGCCGGCCCGCGACCGAGGCCGGCCGCAGCGAGGCCGGGCCCGGCATCAGAAAATGCAGCAGCCTTCTTTCGCTTGAAACCACAGTCGCGCACGCCTCCATCTCAGCGCCCCAGCCGGTCGCGGAAGGCGGCATAGGCAATCCGTTCGACCACCAGCACGAGATGGTCGAATTCGGCGTCGTCGCGCATGTCCTCGATGAGGTGGCAGGCATGAACCACCGTCGTGCGGTCGCGGCCGAAGGCGCGGCCGATCTCGCCCTGGGTGAACTGCAGCACGACATGCGCGACATACATGGCGATCTGCCGGACCCGCGTCACCGGCGCCGACGTGCGCTGCGCCTTGCGCAGTTCCCTGCTCGACACCGAAAACAGCGCCGCGGTCATGTCGATCAGCCCTTCGCAAAGTTCGAACACGATCTCGTCGCGTCGCTTCGCATGTGGGTGAGACCCTTCCGAAAATACGAGCCCGCTGGTGGCAGGTTCGCCCGGTTCATCGGCTAGGACGGTCATCAATTGCACGAAACCCCTCCCGTTATAGGAATAAGTTCCTTTGTAGCCGGATACGCCGTACATGTGAACAAATCAAGAACATTGAATCTGGCAAATAGCGCGCAAAGTCTTGAAATGACTTGCGAATAATTTTCACCGTCCCGAAGCGCGCTTGTCCTTTCTCCCCACGCCCCGCGTAGCGGAGATGATCTCACCGTCACAGCAACAGCGAGGCAGGACGGATGAAGCGGTTCGAGGAAGAAGCGAAAAGTTTCGGTGCCAGGAAAACAGCGCAGGCAAACGAGGCACGCCAGCTCGCGGCGACGAGCCTGTTATGCGGCATCGATCTGGCGGCCGCGTTTACCGCGCCGCCC
Source organism: Mesorhizobium sp. 2RAF21 (assembly GCF_052115345.1). Taxonomy (NCBI): domain Bacteria; kingdom Pseudomonadati; phylum Pseudomonadota; class Alphaproteobacteria; order Hyphomicrobiales; family Phyllobacteriaceae; genus Mesorhizobium; species Mesorhizobium sp. 2RAF21. Next base: position 89,282 of record NZ_JBFRGM010000012.1, read on the forward strand.
GAGACGAAAGCCAAATTGATGCAAAGGCTTGAGCGGGTCATCGAACGCGAGCGGCTAAAGGGCATGCGCCGCCACTGGAGCTACGATCTCAACCGTCATATCGCGCTGAAACAGGCACTGGACCGGCTGCGCGGCGAAGCGCCGGCGCAAAGCGAGGATGGCGGCCATGTCGGAAACCGGGCGCGCAGCCATGCCCGAAAAATGAAACGGCGCCCGAAGGCGCCGTTCGATCACGCGGGCAACAACTCCTTGGCGAAGCCGTGAACCCGTGAAAAGCCTGGAACTACCGGCCCTTCGGCTTGCGGCCGAGGCCCATCTTCTTGGCCAGCTGCGAGCGCGCGGCGGCATAGTTCGGGGCGACCATCGGATAGTTGGCGTCCAAGCCCCACTTTTCGCGGTACTGGTCGGGGGTCAGCCCGTAATGGGTCATCAAATGGCGCTTGAGCGACTTGAACTTCTTCCCGTCCTCGAGGCAGACGATGTATTCGTCATGAACCGAGCGCTTCGGATTGACAGCCGGCTTCTGCTTGTCGGCAGGCGGCTGTTCCACCGTTCCACCCACGCGGCCAAGGGCAGCGTGAACATCGGCGATCAGATTCGGAAGCTCACCCACCGGAACAGGATTGTTGCTGACGTATGCGGCAACCACGTCTGCGGTCAACTCGATCAGCATATCGCTGTTTTTTGGAGGCGTTTCGACAATATCCATAGCGTTCGGGTCCCAACGAGAGTTAAGTCTTGCCCATTCTGGAGAGGGCGCTGCACGCTTCTGCACAGGCTGTTGCCCGCGAGTCGTGTCACGGGGCTTTAATGGACTTGATAGACAAGTAAGTCAATTCATTCTTCAACTATATTAATACTGCTCAAGAAAATATTCTTTGACGGGTGGATATTTTTCCGTACTCCGTACAACTTCTGCGTTATCGCTTGGCCTAATCGAACCGCGGCTCTGGAGAACATCTTGAACTACATCCGGGCCGCCGGCGAGCGTTTCCCAACCTTCCCCAACGTCAACTACTGAGCAGCGCCTCCCTCGACCGCCGTCCGCCGCGTAAAGAAGCGGGCGCCTCTTGAATGCCGCCGCCTCGCCGTGTTCAGTCGCAACTCGGATTCTGCACAGCGAGATTTGGATGACCCGACCTGCAATTTTTCCCCAGGCCACTGCACCGCGCCCGGAAAAGCGACCCCATTCCGACACCCACCACGGCGTGACCCGGGTCGACAACTATGCCTGGCTGCGGGCCGACAACTGGCAGGAAGTATTCAAGAATTCCTCCGTGCTCGATCCGACGATCCGCAAGCATCTGGAGGCCGAGAATGCCTACCAGGCGGCCTTGATGACCGACACCGCCGACCTGCAGAAAGCTCTGTTCGGCGAGATGAAGGGCCGCATCAAGGAGGACGATTCCTCCGTGCCGATGAAGGACGGCCCCTTCGCCTACGGCTCCTCCTTCAAGCTCGGCGGCGAACAGCCGCGCTATTTCCGCACGCCGCGCGACGGCAGCGAACAGCAGATCCTGCTCGACGGCGACCTCGAAGCCGAAGGCAAGGCCTACTTCCGCCTGGGCGGCGTCGACCACTCTTCCGACCACAAAAGGCTGTTGTGGGCCTTCGACGACAAGGGCTCCGAATTCTACACGCTATACGTGCGAGATCTTGCCGACGGAAACGATCTTGCCGACCGCATCGAGGATACTGGCGGCGGCGGCGTGTGGGCGGCCGACAACAGCGGGTTCTTCTACACCAGGCTCGATGCCAATCATCGCCCATCCAAGACTTTCTACCATGCGATCGGCGCCAATTCGCAAGAAGATCTTCTTGTCTACGAAGAACAAGATCCAGGTTTCTTCATGAATGTTGGCGGAACGCGCAGCAACGAATGGATCATGATCGGCATCAACGATCACGAGACCTCCGAATACAGGCTGCTGCGCGCCGGCGAGCCGCTTGCCGAGCCGAAGCTGGTGGCGGCACGCGAAATCGGGCTGCAATACGACCTCGAGGAAGGCGGCGATGTCTTCTTCATCCTGACCAATGCCGACGGCGCCAAGGACTTCAAGATCATGACCGCGCCGGCACACGACCCTGTGCGCGCCAACTGGCGCGAGCTGGTGCCGCACGAGCCGGGACGCCTCATCCTCTCGGTCATCGGCTTCAAGGACTTCATGGTACGCCTGGAGCGCAAGGACGGCCTGCCGCGCATCGTCGTGCGCGAGCGGGCGAGCGGCGAGGAACATCTGATCTCCTTCGACGAGGAGGCCTTCTCGCTTGGCCTGTCGGGGTCCTACGAATACGACACCGAAATCATGCGGTTCTCCTATTCGTCGATGACGACGCCGTCGCAGCTGTTCGACTACGACATGCGCACGCGCCAGCGCACATTGTTGAAGACGCAGGAAGTGCCGTCCGGCCACGATGCCAGCCACTATGTCACCCGACGGCTGATGGCCCCCGCTCACGATGGCGAATTGGTGCCGATTTCGCTGATCCACCACCGCGACACGCCCATCGACGGCTCGGCGCCCTGCCTGCTCTACGGATACGGTTCCTACGGCATCGCCATACCGGCATCCTTCAACACCAACTGCCTCTCCTTGGTCGACCGCGGCTTCGTCTATGCGATCGCCCATATCCGCGGTGGCAAGGACAAGGGCTACGCCTGGTACGAGGACGGCAAACGCGCGACGAAGATGAACACCTTCACGGATTTCATCGCGACCGCCCGGCATCTGGTGGCCGAAGGCTACACCGCCCATGACCGCATCGTGGCGCAGGGCGGTTCGGCCGGCGGCATGCTGATGGGCGCCATCGCCAACATGGCGCCCGACGCATTCGGCGGTATCGTCGCCGAAGTGCCTTTTGTCGATGTGCTGACGACCATGCTGGACGCGACCCTGCCGCTGACACCGCCAGAATGGCCCGAATGGGGCAACCCGATCGCCTCGGCGGACGACTACCGCACCATCGCGGCCTATTCGCCCTACGACAATGTCGGCGCGCTCGATTATCCACCAATCCTGGCGCTGGCCGGGCTGACCGACCCGCGTGTCACCTATTGGGAGCCGGCGAAATGGGTGGCGCGGCTGCGCGAAATGAAACGAAGCGACAGCCCGGTCCTGTTCAAGATCAACATGGAATCCGGCCATGCCGGTGCGTCCGGGCGCTTCTCCAGGCTGGAGGAGATCGCCTTCACCTATGCTTTTGCTCTCAAGGTGACGGGGAAGATGGAAGCCTGAGCTGTCGGCAGTCGGCAGTCGGAAGAGATTGTTGACGTGGAATTCGCCGTCTCGCCTGTCGCAGCCGACACTGCGACGGGTTTTCTTCCCGACTGCCGATTGCCGACGGCCTTCGCTACTTCCGCGCCGGATAGCCATTGGCGTGCGGCGGTATCGCCTTCAGATAGGCGGCGATCGCGGCGCGATCTTCGGTCGTCAGTTGCGCCATGTTCTTCTGCACGTCGGCCATCGAACCGCCGACGGAATCGAACTCCGGCGTGAAGCCGGTCTCCAGATAGTTGGCGATGTCGGCGGCCGACCAGCCGGCGAAGCTGCCCTTGCCAGGCGTGATGTTCGGCACGATGCCGCCACCTTCGGCGGCGACCGCGCCGGCCAGCCATTGTGTCTTGTCGGGTCCGCCAGAGACATCGCGCGGTGTGTGGCATTCGCCGCAATGGCCGGGCCCTTCAACCAGATAGCGTCCGGCGACGACCGCGGCGGGTGCGTCGGCGGCGAGCGCCACAACCGGGTTGCTGTCTAGATAGAGCCGTTTCCAAAGGCCGATGCCGCGACGAATGGTGAAGGGGAAAGACAGTGAATGCGCCGCCGCCTTTCCGGGAACCGCTGGCAGCGTCTTCAGATAGGCGTAGAGATCGGCCACATCCGACGGCTTCATGCGGGCATAGGAAGTATAGGGAAAGGCCGGATAGAGATGTTCGCCGGAAGGCGAGACGCCGCGCATCATGGCGTTGGCGAAGTCCTCCAATGACCAGGCGCCGATGCCGTCTTGTCTGTCCTGCGAGATGTTAGGCGCAACGAAGGTGCCAAACCCGGTCTTCAGTTCGACCCCACCCACCAGTTCCAGCCGGGCGTCGCCTTCAGCCTTGGGCCGCGCGTGGCAGGATGTGCAGCCGCCGGCGTTGAAGATGCGTTTGCCGCGCACCGCATCGCCCGCCCCGAGCCCGGCAACGGTGGCTGCATCCAGCCCGACCGGCGCGGACAAAATCCATCCGGCTCCGGCGACAATGCCGGCCAGCGCCACGCCGGCGCCGACTATCCTGCCCCACACCGGGCGCGTCCCGTCAGCTCTTCTTCAGGCGATAGGGCTGGTGACAGCCGCCGCAATTGGCGGTCACCGCGCCAAAGCTGGTCTTCAGCGCGTCGACGCTGTCGGGCGCGGCAGCCACGGCTTCCTTCACATTGGCCAGATATTTATCCCCAGCGGCCTTGAAGCCGCTCGGGTCTTCCCAGATCTTCGGAGCGGCTTCGGTTTCGCCCTTGTCGCTGCCGGCCGGGAACATCGTCGCGACATCGAATTTCTGCGCATTCGCTTCCAGGGCCTTGAGCTGGTCGAGCACGGCGGCCGCGTCGAAAGCGGCATCACCCTTGACCACTTTGGCAAGGCCGCCCACGAGCTTGCCGCGCTCCTTCATCAGGGCCTGACGGTCGGCGATCGGATCAGCGAAGGCGGCCGAGCCCGCGAAGGCAAGCATCGAGACGGCGAGGACAAGCTTTCTCATTCGGTGAGTTCCTTGGTTGACGATCGAGACATTCGTATGCCTGGGACAACGGCCAAGGTGGCCCAAAAATTCCGGAATATCCACTCACGCGCCTTTGAACCTCAGTTGAATGGTCGCGAGATCGGCAGGACGGCCAAGCCCGGGCCGCTGGGCCAAAGAAAAAGCCCCGCAAAAGCGGGGCTCCTCCAGATCAAATTCAGTGGACCGAAAGAGCGGTCTTCACGCCTTTTCGTAGAGTTCCAGCACGTAATCCCAGTTGATCAGGCTGTCGACGAAAGCCTCGAGATATTTCGGGCGCGCGTTGCGATAGTCGATGTAATAGGAGTGCTCCCACACGTCGACGCCGAGGATCGGGGTAGCGCCGTGAACCAGCGGGTTCTCGCCGTTCGGGGTCTTGGAGATGGCGAGCTTGCCGTCCTTGACCGAGACCCAGGCCCAGCCCGAGCCGAACTGGGTGGTGCCAGCGGCGATCAAGTCAGCCTTGAACTTGTCATAGCCGCCGAGATCGCTGTCGACCGCCTTCTGCAGCGCGCCCGGCAGCTTGTTGCCGCCGCCGCCCTTCTTCATCCACTTCCAGAAATGGACGTGGTTGTAGTGCTGGGCGGCGTTGTTGAAGAGGCCGGCATTCTTGCCGAACGACTGCTTCACCACCTCTTCCAGCGACAGGTTTTCCATGCCGGCCTCTGCGGCCAGCTTGTTGCCGTTGTCGACATAGGCCTTGTGATGCTTGTCGTGGTGGTACTCCAGCGTTTCCTTCGACATGAAGGGCTGAAGCGCCTCGTAATCGTAAGGCAAGGCGGGCAGTTCAAAAGCCATGGTCGTACTCCTTCGTTGGCAATTTCCGGCAATCTCTCACCGGACAGACATATGGTGGAACTGTCTCGCGACAACCCATGAAACTGGTGTGCGGTTCCTTCTAAAGCATCGCACCGGAAAGTGGCAGGCCGTTTTCGCCATGGAACCGGGTTTACCCGAAAAAATATACTAAGGGAACACTTGGAAAATTAATTTTCAAGCGGTCGCCAGGCCGTGTGGGCAGTTCGAGATCGAACTCGCAAGCGGTCATTCCGGGTTCCACTAAGCGCCCCCGGGAATGACGTAGGTAAGGGTGGCCGGTCGCATCTTATGGAGGCCTAACCGTCCACAGGCTGCTAACCGGCGGGCGTCGAATGCGCCCATTCCCAATAGAGCTCGCGCGCCTTCTTGGCGACCGGACCAGGCTGCAGGTCGCGATCCTCGATGCGGGTGATCGGCACCACTTTCGAATGGTTGCCGGTCGAGAAAATCTCGTCGGCCTCGCGGAAATCGCGCACCGTCAGCGTCTTTTCGGTGGTGCGGAAGCCGTAATCAGCCAACAGCTTGACCGTGCGCGCCCGGGTAATGCCAGACAGGAAGGTGCCGTTGGCGGCGGGCGTGTAGATGTGCCCGTCCTTGACCATGAACACGTTGGACGAGCCGGTTTCGGCGACGTTGCCCAGCATGTCGAGTACCAGCGCATTGTCGAAACCGCGCGCCTTGGCTTCCAGAATGGCGCGGCCATTGTTCGGATAGAGGCAACCGGCCTTGGCATTGGTGGGCATGGTTTCGATCGATGGCCGCCTGAATGGCGACACGGTGATCGAAAATCCGGCCGGCGGCATCATCGGCGCCTCGTAGAGGCACAGGCAGAAGCGGGTCGAGGCGGGATCGGCCGGCACGCCCATATAGCCGCCATGCTCGGCCCAGTACATTGGGCGGATATAGACGGCGGTCTTGCCGTCGAATTTCTTCAGCCCTTCCCAGGTCAGGCCGATGATCGCTTCCGGCGTCATGGTCGGCTCCAGGCCGAGTGCGACAGCCGAGGCGTTGACGCGGGCGGCATGGCGGTCAAGGTCCGGGGCGACGCCCTCGAACCAGCGCGCCCCGTCGAATACCGACGAGCCCAGCCAGAACACGTGGCTGCGCGGCCCGACTAGCGCGACATTGCCCTCATGCCAGTCGCCGTCGACAAAGGTCCAGGTGGTTGAAAGTGCGGCGCTCGCCAAAGTCATGGTCGGATCCCGTTGCTGCCGATGAGGCTGGCAAGATTGGGCGCGAGGCGATGGTGCCGTCAACCGGCATCGGCCGGAATTGGTGAGGCCAGCGGCGACCGCTCCGTATCCGCAACCCCGTCACGCAGATGTGATCGGCTGGCGCGAAAATCATAAAGAAAACCATGTCAAACAAGGCTTTGCGCGACCGGAGCCAGCTTGAAAGGAGGCCGCGCCCGGCGAAAGCCATGAAAATGGCGTTGCCGATCGGCAACACTAGCCGGACCGTCACCCCCTCGCCTCTTTTTGTCCACCTTGCCGCCGGAATCAGAAACGCCTATCGCCCCCATCACAACGGCACGACCGTCAAGCGGGCCAACGCCCATTCACGCTTTCTTCGACATATCGAACTAATCCAAGGCCATTATGCTCAAGACGCCCACCATCCCCATGACCCGCCGGGGGTTCCTGAACACCGCATTGGTCGGCGCCGCCTCGATGGCGCTGGCCGCCTGTACCACCGTCAGCCAGGAGCCGCCGCCGGTGGTAGCACCGCCTCCCCCGCCGCCGCCCGCCGATCCGATCCTGCCCGACTACGCCGTCATGTATGGCCCGGTGGTCGACGAGAATTACGAGATCCCCGCGATCCCCTACCGCAAGATCGACCAGCAGTTCCTGCGCCAGGTCGTTCCGGACCCGACCGGCGAGAAGCCGGGCACGGTCGTTGTCGAGACCTCGACGCATTTCCTCTATGTCGTGCTGCCGGGTGGTCGCGCGCTGCGCTATGGTGTTGGCCTCGGCCGCGCCGGCTTCGCATGGTCGGGCACCGCCGTCATGCAGTGGAAGCGCAAGTGGCCCAAGTGGACGCCGCCCGAAGACATGATCAAGCGCCAGCCGGAACTGCGCAAGTTCAGCGCCGACAATGGCGGCATGCCGCCCGGCCTCAAGAACCCGCTCGGCGCCCGCGCGCTCTATCTGTTCCAGAATGGCGAGGACACGCTCTACCGCCTGCACGGTTCGCCGGAATGGAGCTCCATCGGAAAGTCGGTCTCGTCCGGCTGCGTGCGCCTGATCAACCAGGACGTCATCGATCTCTTTGATCGGGTCAAGAACGGCGCCAAGGTGATCGTCACCGAACGCGCCGGACAGCCGCTGGTCGCCAATTCCTACGACCAGGAGCAGGGTATCCCGATCGACAGCGGCGTCCCCGCTGGCTCGCAGTTGCTCGGCCCCGCCGGCCGCTCCTGGTTCTAAACACCGTTCGATATCGCGAAACGGCCGCTGCCCTGCTCGGACAGCGGCCGTTTTCGTTTGACGCTCGGCCGACGCGCCGTGCTCCAACCCGCCGCGCGCGTTGAAGCAGGTCGGGAATACGGATATCCGTTGTCCGTAACGTGCGCGGATGCAGCCTGTCTCGGGAGATCGCCATGCCGACACGCAGAGCATTTTTGGCAAAGGGTCTGCTGGCCGCGGGCGGCGGCATCCTTGGAGCAAGCATGACCGGCGTCGCCGCCCGCGCGGAAGACGCAGCCCGGCAATGGCACATGCCTGAAGAGGGCGAGCCGCACGCCGCCACATGGATGGCGTTCGTGCCGAGCACCCGGATCTGGGGCAAGCAGCTGCTGCCGGTTGTACGCGAAAACCTCGCCCGTATCGCCAAGGCCATCGCGGCCTATGAGCCGGTGAAGATGTTGGTGCGGGAAGACGAGTACGACCTGGCACAGCGCCTGTGCGGTCCTTCGATCGAGCTCGTCGTCCAGCCGATCGACGATCTGTGGATGCGCGATACCGGCCCGGTCTTCGTAAAGGACCAGTCCGGTCAACTTGGCGGCGCGGGCTTCAACTTCAATGGCTGGGGCGACAAGCAAAGCCATTCGCGCGATGCCAAGGTGGCCGCGTTCGTCGCCGGCCAGGCCAGCGCCCGGTTCCTGGAAACGGATCTGGTGCTGGAAGGCGGCGGCATCGAGGTGGACGGCGAAGGCACGGCCATCATTACCGAAAGCTGCGTGCTCAATCCGAACCGCAACCCGGATCTCACCAAAGCCGCCTGCGAGAAGGAATTGTTCCGGCTGCTCGGGCTTGAGAAGATCGTCTGGCTGCCCGGTATAGCCGGCAAGGACATCACCGACGGCCACACCGATTTCTACGCGCGCTTCGCCGGTCCCGGTGTCGTCGTGGCGGGGTTGGATACCGATCCCGCCTCCTTCGACCATGCCGTCACGAAACGGCATCTGGAGATATTGGGACAGGCGACCGACTCCAAGGGAAGGCGCCTGCGCGTCGTCACCCTGCCCGGCCCGACAAGCGTGCGGGAGGACTATGAGAACCGCGAGTTCGCCGCCGGCTACATCAATTTCTATGCCTGCAACGGCGCGGTGATCGCGCCCGAATTCGGCGACAAGGACGCCGACAGGACGACCCACGACACCCTATCGGACCTGTTCCCGAAGCGAGAAATCATTCAGCTGAACATCGACGGCATCGCCGCCGGCGGCGGCGGCATTCATTGCACGACCCAACAGCAACCGGTTTAGTGTGCGCCTGAAAATCGGCGTCGATTTTCGCAAAGGATCACGCGCAAAACCGGACTGTCAGGGACTACCCTTTAAGCGCCAAACAGCGATGCGGATCACCGCCGCGTAAGGCTGCCCAAGATTCCGCGCACGATCGCCCGGCCGAGCGAGGAGCCAACCGAACGCACGACGGACTTGATCGCCGCCTCGGTGACGGTCTGCCGGTTCGACGGCCTTGGCGCCGGCGCGCGTTGTCCAGGCTGCTGGCGGCCGCCGCCGCCGAAGTCCGGCAAGGTCCAGCCCGAACCGCCGCTTTGCGGGGCCTGCGCCTCGGCGGCCTTCTTCTGGAGGACCTCGAAGGCGGATTCGCGGTCGATCGTCTCGTCATACTGGCCGGCCACCGGGCTCTCGGTGATCAGCTTGCGGCGCTCCTCCGCAGTGATCGGGCCGAGCCTGGAGGATGGCGGGCGGATCAGCGTGCGCTGGACCATCGACGGCACGCCCTTCTCCTCCAGCGTCGAAACCAGCGCCTCGCCGGTGCCGAGTTGGGTGATGGCGGTGGCGCAGTCGAATTCGGGATTGGGACGGAAGGTTTCGGCCGCCGTCCTCACCGCCTTCTGCTCGCGCGGCGTATAGGCGCGCAGCGCATGCTGCACGCGGTTGCCGAGTTGGGCGAGCACCGTTTCCGGCACGTCGAGCGGGTTCTGGGTGACGAAATAGACGCCGACGCCTTTCGAGCGGATCAGCCGCACCACCTGCTCGACGCGGTCGACCAGTGCCTTCGGTGCGTCGTCGAACAGAAGATGCGCCTCGTCGAAGAAGAACACCAATTTCGGCTTGTCGGGATCGCCGATCTCGGGAAGCTGTTCGAACAACTCCGACATCAGCCAAAGCAGGAAGGTGGCATAGAGGCGCGGATTGGCCATCAGCTTGTCGGCCGCCAGCACGTTGACGGCGCCGCGGCCGTCGCGGGTGGTGCGCATGATGTCGGCGATCCTGAGCGCCGGTTCGCCGAAGAAATTGGCGCCGCCCTGCTGTTCGAGGATGAGCAACGAGCGCTGGATGGCGCCGACCGACAGTTTGGTGACATTGCCGAAGCGGGCCGATATCTCGGCGGCGCGCTCGGCGATGTTGGCGAGCAGCGCCTGCAAATCCTTCATGTCGAGCAGGAGCAGGCCTTCCTCGTCGGCGATGCGGAAGGCGATGTTCATGACGCCTTCCTGCGCCTCGGTGAGGTTCATCAACCGCGACAGAAGCAGCGGCCCCATTTCCGAGACGGTGGCGCGGATCGGATGGCCTTGTTCGCCGAACAGGTCCCAGAAGATGACCGGAAATTCCTGGAACTGGTACGGATCGAGCTTCACATCCTTGGCGCGCTTGACCAGGAAATCCTTGGCCTCGCCGATGGCCGCGATGCCGGAAAGGTCGCCCTTGATGTCGGCGCAGAACACCGGCACGCCAGCGTTCGAAAAACCTTCGGCCATGATCTGCAGCGTCACCGTCTTGCCGGTGCCGGTGGCGCCGGTGACCAGGCCGTGGCGGTTGCCATAACGCAGCAAGAGCTGTTCCGGTTTCTGGTAGCTGTCATCCGGCTTGCGGCTGGCGCCCAGGAAAATGCTCGTCTCGTCAGCCATTGTCTCGTCTCCGCAAAGCCGCTGTGCGCATCGTCACAAACCCGTTCCGCCGCAGGTATAGTAACGCAGTCGTCAAAATCAAAGGTGCGAAGTTCGAGGAGCGTGGCGGGGTAGCTCTCGGATTGTCGTCATTCCCGACCTCGTGAGGGAGCGAAGCGACCGGAGAGTGTCGGGAATCCATGCCGGAATGGCGGCGAGGGCTGCAACGGTCCAAAATCTGGCATTCATTCGCGCCGATTATCTGTCAATGCTCTTGTAGATCAGATAACATGTCGATAAAGTCAGAAAAAATCGACACAATAACCTCATGTGTCGAAGACATCGACATATCTGCCCTTCATGTCGATCAAACGGCAGATTATCACCATGAGCTTCCGCCCGGACCAGCCTTTCAACGATCTTCCGCCCCTGCCACCGGCGCAAGACATCGAAACCAAAGCAGTGCTGAAAGCCTGTATCGAGGCACGTGCCGCCTTGGCAGAGTTGAGGGTCTCGGGGCAACTCATCCCCAATCAAGCGGTGCTGATCAACTCGATCCCCTTGCTTGAAGCCCAGGCCAGTTCCGAGATCGAGAACATCGTCACCACCAGTGACCGGTTGTTTCGTTTCGCCAACGACGCGCAGGGGCAAGCCGATCCTGCGACCAGAGAGGCGCTGCGCTATCGCACGGCGCTGCATCGCGGTTTCGGGATGCTGAATCAACGTCCGCTCTCGACAGCCATCGCCGTCGAGGTATGCCGCACAATCAAGGGCGTCGATCTCGATATCCGCAATACGCCCGGCACCGCATTGGTGAATGACGCGACCGGCGCCGTGATCTATACACCTCCGGAAGGAGCCGACCTTCTACGCTCAAAGCTCGCAAACTGGGAGCGTTATATCCACGAGGTCGAGGAAACGGACCCGCTAATCCGTCTCGCGGTGATGCACTATCAGTTCGAGGCCATCCACCCCTTCGCTGATGGCAACGGCAGGACGGGGCGCGTACTGAATCTGCTCTATCTGGTGGACAAGAAACTGCTGGATATTCCCGTGCTCTATCTCAGCCGGCACATAATCCAGAACAAGGCGACCTACTACAGATATTTGCTGGAGGTTACGACCAGCGGTTCGTGGACGCAGTGGGTGTTGTTCATGCTGGAGGCGATCAGGACGACAGCCCAATGGACCACCGCAAGGATAGGCGCCATCCGCGATCTGCTGGAGCAGACGGCCGACCGGATGCGGCAGAACCTGCCGAAGATTTATTCCCGCGAACTGGCCGAGTTGATCTTCGTGAACCCCTATTGCCGGATTAGCGATCTGGTTGACTCCGGCGTGGCCAAACGCCAGACAGCCGCGGTCTATCTCAAGGCGTTGACGTCGGAAGGGTTTCTGCACGAGGCAAAGGCCGGGCGGGAAAACCTTTATATAAACCCTGCCTTGTTGGCGCTGTTGTCGGATCGTGGTCAGTCAACTGCCTGATCAGATGGCAATCGGACGGCCGCGTAGCTCCTTCAAACACCTGCACTTCAAACCTGACACACCACACTTGCCATGTTGCTGCATTGCGATGCGCGGCAATGGACCTTAGAGTGATTTGCAATGGCTGGTGCGGCCGGCAGACGAGGATGGATGATGGGCAGCAAAGCCATCGACGAACCGAGCGAACCCGACAGTCCGCAGCGGCAGCGCTGGCTGGCGCTGGCCGAGAAGGCATTGGCCGGCGCTTCCTTCGAGGAAAAGCTGGTTTCGCACAGCGATGACGGCATTCGCATCAATCCGCTCTACGAGCGCGCCAGCGGGCATGAGCACAGCCTGCGCGCCAACCCGCTGAAGCCCTGGATCGTTTCGCAGCGCGTCGACGACCCGGATGTCGAGCGTGCCCGCGCGCAGGTGGCCGAAGACATCGCCCAGGGCGCGACCGGCCTTTCGCTTGTGTTCGAAGGCGCGCCGAATTCATTCGGCTATGGCCTGCCCTATGCGCCCGACACGATCGACCGTGTGCTGGAAGGCGTGCCGCTCGACCAGACCTATCTGCGCGTCGACGTGCATCCGGCCAGCCGCGCCATGGCCGACTGGCTGACCGCCTTTCTCGCCAAGCGGCGTGTCGATCCGGCGAGGCTGAACCTTTCCTTCGGCATCGACCCGGCCGCGATCTTTGCCGGCACCGGGCGGCTGCGCATGTCGATCGAGGCGCTGCAGGCCTCGATGCCGCAGTCGCTGGCGCATTTCTTCGCCATGGACGTGCCGGGCGTGCTGCTCGAGGCCGATGGGCGCGTGTTCCACAATTCCGGCGCCACCGAGGCGCAGGAACTCGGCATCATGCTGGCTTCGGCCGTGTCTTACCTGCGCCTGTTCGAGGAAGCACGCCAGGCGCTGATCTATGCCGCGCCGCATATCGGCTTCGCATTGGCCGTCAACCAGGATCAGTTCCTGTCCATCGCCAAGATCCGGGCGCTGCGCAGGCTGTGGATGCGCGTTCTGGAGGCAAGCTCGATTCAGCCGACGCCGGCCAGCGTGCACGCCGAGACCTCCTACAGGATGGTGACGGCCGCCGACCCCGAAACCAATATCCTGCGCTCCACCATCGCCTGTTTCGCGGCTGCCGTGGGCGGCACCGATTCCATCGCGATCCTGCCGCACACCATCGCGCACGGCCTGCCGGCCGCCTTCGCCCGCCGCGTCGCCCGCAACACCCAGCTTGTCATCGCCCGAGAGAGCCATCTCGGCCATGTCGGCGATCCGGCCTTCGGCTCGGGCGGCATCGAGGCGCTGACCGACAGCCTGTGCGAAGCGGCCTGGAAGGAATTCAGGCAGATCGAAAAGGAAGGCGGCGTTCTTCAGAGCCTGAAGGACGGCCACATCCAGAGCCGCATCGGCGAAGCGCGCAAGGCACGCGCCGAGGCCTATCGCAGCGGCGAGCGCGCCATAGTCGGCACCACGCTGCATCCGGTGAAGACCGAACGGCCGGTGGAGACGCTGGAGGCGACGCCGCGCATCGCGCCCAGCGACGGTACGGTCTTCTGCGAACCGCTGCCGCCGGTCCGCGACGACGCGTCGGTCGGAGGCATGGTTTGATCCCAGATTTCAGCAGCATGGCGTGGACGGCGCCGCGCATGCCATCCGCCACGGTCGACGGCATCTGGGAAACGCCGGAAGGCATCGCGGTCAAGCGCCAGTACGGCCAGGCCGATCTGGAGGGCGTCGGCAATCTCGACACCTGGCCGGGTCTCGCGCCGTATCTGCGCGGCCCCTACCCGACCATGTATGTCCAGCAGCCTTGGACGATCCGGCAATATGCCGGCTTCTCCACGGCAGAAGAATCCAACGCCTTCTACCGGCGCAACCTCGCCGGCGGCCAGAAGGGCCTGTCGATCGCCTTCGACCTTGCCACCCATCGCGGCTATGACAGCGACCATCCGCGCGTGGCCGGCGATGTCGGCATGGCGGGCGTGGCGATAGATTCCATTCTCGACATGCACCAGCTCTTCGACGGCATCCCGCTCGGCGAGATGACCGTCTCCATGACCATGAACGGCGCGGTGTTGCCGATCCTGGCGCTCTACATCGTCGCCGCCGAAGAACAGGGCGTGGCGCAGAAGGATCTCACTGGGACCATTCAGAACGACATTCTGAAAGAGTTCATGGTGCGCAACACCTATATCTATCCGCCGAAACCCTCGATGCGGATCGTGTCGGATATCTTTTCCTACACATCCAAGAACATGCCGAAGTTCAACTCGATCTCGATCTCCGGCTATCACATGCAGGAGGCAGGGGCGACGGCCGACCTGGAGCTCGCCTACACCATCGCCGACGGCATCGAATATGTGCGCGCCGGCGTCGCCACCGGCCTCGACATCGACAAGTTCGCGCCGCGGCTCTCCTTCTTCTGGGCGATCGGCATGAACTTTTTCATGGAGGTCGCGAAACTCCGCGCCGCGCGCCTGCTCTGGGCCGAACTCATCGAGAAGAATTTCGCGCCGAAGGATCCGCGCTCGCTGTCGCTGCGCACTCACAGCCAGACGTCCGGTTGGTCGCTGACGGCGCAGGACCCCTACAACAACATCGTGCGCACGATGATAGAGGCGATGGCCGCCACGCAAGGCCACACCCAGTCGCTACACACCAACTCGTTCGACGAGGCGCTGGCACTGCCGACCGACCATTCGGCGCGCATTGCCCGCAACACGCAGATCGTCCTGCAGAAGGAAAGCGGCACCACCCGCATCATCGACCCCTGGGGCGGCTCGGCCTATGTCGAGCGGCTCACGCATGAACTGGCCGAGCGCGCCCGCGCCCATATCGAGGAAGTCGAGAAGCTCGGCGGCATGGCGGCCGCACTCGAAAAGGGCATTCCGAAGCTGCGCATCGAGGAAGCCGCCGCCCGCACACAGGCACGTATCGATTCAGGCGAGCAGGTGCTGGTCGGCGTCAACGCCTTCCAGCCCGAGCGCGACATCGAAGTCGATGTCCTGAAAATCGACAATGCCGAAGTTCGGGCCAGGCAATTGTCCAAGCTGCAGCGGCTCAAGGGCACGCGCGAAGTCGCCGCCGTCGAGAGCGCGCTGGATGCGCTGACGAAAGCCGCGCAGGGCGACGGCAATCTGCTGGAATTCGCCATCCGGGCGGCACGGGCCAAGGCTACCGTCGGCGAGATCTCGCTGGCGCTGGAAAAGGCGTTCGGCCGCCATGTCGCCTCGGTTCTGATGATCTCGGGTGTCTACCGCGCCGCGCTCGGCGACAATCCCGAAGTCGACCGGCTGCAGGACAAGATCGCTGTCTTCGAAAAGAAGAATGGGGCGAAGCCACGCATTCTCGTGGCCAAACTCGGCCAGGACGGCCACGACCGCGGCCAGAAGGTGATCGGCACCGCCTTCGCCGATCTCGGCTTCGACGTGACGGTGGGCGCGATGTTCCAGACGCCAGACGAGATCGGCAAGCTGGCGGTGGAGAACGACGTCCACATCGTCGGCGTCTCCTCGCTCGCCGCTGGCCATCTGACGCTCATCCCGGAACTGAAGGCCGTACTGAAGAAGCTCGGCCGCGAGGACATGCTGATCGTCGCCGGCGGCGTCATTCCGCCACAAGATTTCGACGCCGTGTTGAAGGCGGGTGCGGCCGAGATCTTCCCGCCAGGCACAGTGATCCCACAAGCGGCCGAACGGCTGGTGGACAGGCTGCTGGGATAAAGTCGGAATTGGTACCGCTGCTGACGCTCGACCGGCTGCTGCGCGAAACCGACGCAAACGTTGCCGGCGTAGGCGGCAAGGAACAGACAGCCCCTACCCCAGCCCCACCACTTCCCATTCGCGGCCGTTGACCGCGATCGTATCGCCAACGGCCTTGCCGAACAAAGCCCGCGCCACCGGCGAGACATGCGAGATCGAACCCTTGGCGGGGTCGGCTTCGTCCTCGCCGACAATGTGCCAGGAAACCGCTGCGCCGTCCTCGCCTTCCAGCGAAACCGTCATGCCGAAGCGCACCACGCCGCTGTTCGGCTCGGGCACGGAAAGCTCCGCGTTTTCGCGGCGCGCGTTCCAATAACGCAGGTCGCGCGAGACCAGCGCGATGCGTTCACGGTCGCTTGCCGTCTCGGCATTGGCCAGTGCTGCCCGCAAGCCTGCCAGTTCGGCATCGATCATCGCCAACCCTTTGGGCGTGACCAGATTGCGGTGTTGGCTGACAGGCCGCTCGCCAATACCGGCGATGGCGTTCTCGCTGTCTTCTTCACGGGTGAAAGCTCTGCTCATGAAGGAAACTTAAGGCCGGAGAGTTGGCTTAACAAGCACCGGTCGAAGCTCGGATGTCCTGAGTTTCAAAACATGGCGAACTGGAACATCCACGCACCCTAGTCAGCCAACCCACGGCATGGCACGGTCGCCCAGCCTCATTGAAGACGGGAACCGAGCCGATGTTGGATAGACGCCGCCTTCTGGGCTTTGCCGCCGGCGCTGCCGTGCTCAGCCTGATGCCGGGCAAGGCAGCCGCGGCCAAGGCTTCGGGCGCGAAGGCTTTGTCCAGAACCGGCGGGATCGATCCGGCCGATTTCGATGTGCGGCCCGGCGCCACGGATGACCAGAGCAAGGCGTTCACCAAAATGCTCAAGGCGGCGAGCGATGCCAACCAGAGAGTTCGAGAAACGATGCAGAACGCAGAAATCTGGAAACCGGCTTCGCTTAAATCGAGCGAAAGCCGTCATAAGCACCTCGTTGCGAGCTTCAATTATGACTGCGCTCGATGGCACAGCGCTCAATCCACTCGGCCGGCAATACATTCACCGCAGCGTTCGGAGGTAGCTCGTAAAAATCCATCTCACGATAGCTCCACGCATATGGCTTGCAGTGTTTCAAAGCGGCAGCGTGGAGAAAGAACTGAAATTCGTTTGGTGCCTCCTGCAACGAGCGGAAGAATGGTTTTTCAACATAGCTATCCGGTGCGAATTCCAAAACTTTCACTCGCCTCAAACGCTCTGCGTAGGCACCGACCAGACCAACGGAAAGGACCATCGTCAGTCCAATAAAAAGAGGTGTGCGGCTGAGAGCAAACCATGCTGGAACCCACGAGGCGACATACGCAGCGCATGCCATGCTCAAAACGACAATCCACCGCCAGAACGGCGCGCCAAGATCATTCGAATAAAACATAAGATATCCGATGGGAGGCAAGATACTATGGAAAAGAAGAAGTGAAGTGAATATACAAACGATAGCAGAGCTTCCAAAGCATATAAAATTTCTCACAATGGTTCCCTACCCCGTTCTCAAGATAGGTTCGTATCACATAAATTTCTGGGTCGCCACGCACCAACGCGAATGCCTGTTTCCGCAAACCGGGACTTGTTCACAACACATGTAACCGGATTCTGAGTTTTGCTCTCGCTGCGTTTGCAGGCTCACTACTTGCACTAGCCATCACTGCCACGCCATGGCACGGTCGCCCAGCCTCATTGAAGACGGGAACCGAGCCGATGTTGGATAGACGCAGCCTTCTGGGCTTTGCCGCCGGCGCTGCCATGTTCAGCCTGGTGCCTGGCAAGGCAGCCGCGGCCAAGGCTTCGGGCGCGAAGTCTTCGTCCAGAACCGGCGGGATCGATCCGGGCGATTTTGGAGTCAGGCCCAGCGCCACGGACGACCAGAGCAAGGCGTTCGGCAAAATGCTCAAGGCGGCGAGCGACGCCAACCAGCCTATAGTTCTGCCACCGGGCACCTATATCGTGTCCGGCCTCATCCTGCCGCCGCGCGTGCGGCTGGCCGGCACTGCCGGCGCCACCCGGCTGATCCATGGCGGCGGCGGGCCGTTTCTATCAGGCGAAAACGCCGACCATGTCGAATTCTCCGGCCTCGTCTTCGACGGCGCCAACCAATATCTCGGCGAAAGCGTTTCGGGCCTTCTCGACCTGCGTTCAGTGAAGACACTGTCGATCGACAACTGCCAGGTGAACGGCGCCTCGAAAAACGGCATTGCGCTGCAGCGCGCGGCCGGGCGCATCGAGCGCTGTTTCATTTCGGGCGCCGCGGACGCCGGCATCTGGTCGGTCGACGGAGCCGGCCTTTCAATCAGCGGCAACAGCGTGATCGATTGCGCCAATGGCGGCATCCTTGTCCATCGCCGGCAGACGGCCGAGGACGGCACGATGGTCACCGCGAACCGCATTTCTCGCATCGCGGCGCGCAATGGCGGCACCGGCCAGAACGGCAACGGCATCAATGTCTTTCGCGCAGGCGGCGTGCTGGTCTCCGGCAATGTCGTTGCCGACTGCGCTTTCTCGGCGATCCGCGCGAATTCCGGCTCGAACGTGCAGATCACCGGCAATTCCTGCCTGCGCTCCGGCGAAACGGCACTCTATTCCGAATTCACCTTCGAGGGCGCGGTGATCGCCAACAATGTTGTCGACGGCGCCGCCAACGGCATTTCCATCGTCAATTTCAACGAGGGCGGGCGCATGGCGACCTGCAGCGGCAACATCGTGCGCAACCTGTCGACCACTGGTCCGTATCCACCGGAAGTCGGCGGTTTCGGCATCGGCATCGGCGTGGAGGCCGACACGACCGTTTCCGGCAACATCGTGGAAAACGCGCCGCTCTACGGCATGCAGCTTGGCTGGGGGCCTTATCTGCGCAACGTCGTGGCCACCGGCAACGTCATCCGCAACGCCGGCACCGGCATCGCCGTCAGCGTCGTGGAAGGCGCCGGCAGCGCCATCATTGCCGACAACATCATCGACGGCGTGACCAACGGCGCCATCATTGGCCACCGCTGGGCAAAGCCCGCCACCGGCGATCTCGCCCAGAGCGGCACCAGCGGCTATCCGCACCTCGTCATCGAGCGCAACAGGGCAAGCTGAGTTGCCGACGGCCGTTCAGGCCAGCGCCGCCGTCGGCCGCATGCCGCCGACAACCGCGCCGATGCGGCTTTCGATGGCGGGATTGGCCTGTTCGGTGAGTTTGGCGGAGACTTCACGGTCGCCGCTCAACAGCTTCGCCAGAACCGCCGCCACCATCACCTCGGCGGCGCGGGCGGCACCGTCATCGGATTTCAGCGCTATGCCGAAGCCGAGTTCAGGCAGCGCCGCGCAATAGACGCCCTCGGCGCCGACCTTGACGAAGGTGCGGCCGGGGGCGGCCTGCATCAGCGCGACGTCGGCACGGCCGCTGCCGGCCACCAGGAAGGGCTCGGCCATGCAGGCGCCGAGCAGCCGGCGCGCCGCCCTGGCGCGTTCCGTGCCCAGCCCGTTGCCGGTGGCCATCCTGGCGAAGCCCAGCGCGAAGGAGCGCAGCGGCACAGCATAGGTCGGGATCGAACAGCCGTCGGTCGCCTGGTGGGCGGTATCGTGCGTCGCCCCGGTCACCGCCTGCATGGCATCGCGCACCATCTCCTGCAGCGCATGGCCGGCCGCGACGTAACCGCGATGGTCGACGCCGGCGTGGCAGCACACGCACAGAAAGCCGGAATGCTTGCCCGAACAATTATTGTGCAAGGCGTTGGGCACCCCGCCCTGGCGCGCCAGCGCGACGGTCGCATCATGGCTCGACGGCCAGTGCGTGCCGCATTCCAGCGCGTTGACGTCGAGGCCGGCTTTGGCCAGCATAGCAACCGCCAATTCCACATGCTCCGGCTCGCCCGAATGCGAGGCGCAGGCCAGCGCCAATTCGCGATTACCGAAGCCATAGGCGTCGGCCGCGCCGCTCTCGACCAGCGGCAGCGCCTGGATTGCCTTCACCGCCGAGCGCGGAAAGACGGGATGGGCGGTGTTGCCGATCTCCAGCACCGTGCGGCCATCGCCGTCCAACACCGCAACCGCACCGCGATGGGCGCTTTCGACGACAGCGCCGCGCAACACTTCGACCAGAACCGGATTGGCCATGAATCCCTCGAACAAGCTGTACTTTCGGCAAGGGGTAGCGGCTCAGTGGTCCGCTCGCAACCAGGATCGATGGGCACAGCCTAAAACCGCGGCTCTTGACTCTCGGCATCGCGCAATGCAATTTTATGTATATACATATTCTACCCCAGGTGGATAGGCCCACCGGGTCTCGGGAGGAACATCATGGCAGCGGCATCAACGGGCGTGGCCGAACGGCGCACGATCGACCGGATTCCGGAGAGCGAGCGACACGGCTCTCCCATCAACCAGTTCACCTTGTGGTTCGGCGCGAACCTGCAGATCACGGCCGTCGTCGACGGCGCGCTCTCCATCGTGTTCGGCGCCGAGGCGCTGACCGCAATCATCGGCCTTGCCATCGGCAATCTGCTTGGTGGCGCGGTGATGGCGCTGCATTCTGCGCAGGGCCCTCGCCTCGGCCTGCCGCAGATGATCTCCAGCCGGGCGCAGTTCGGCGTGAAGGGCGCTGCCCTGCCGCTCATCCTCACCGTTCTGATGTATCTCGGCTTCGCCGCCACCGGCACCGTTTTGTCCGGCCAGGCAATCAATTTGATGTTCGGCGTCCAGACGCCCGCCTTCGGCATGCTGGCCTTCGGCCTCATCACGGTCATCGTCGCGGTGGTGGGTTACAATCTCATCCACGTCATCGGACGCATCGCCACTGTGGTCGGCATTCTTGGCTTCGGCTACCTCTCGGTGCAGCTTTTATCGCACTACAATGTAGCAGAGGCGTTCGGCCAGAAACCCTTCACTGTCGCCACCTTCCTGCTCACCATTGCGCTGGCCGCCGGCTGGCAGATGACCTTTGCACCCTATGTGGCCGACTATTCGCGCTATCTGCCGACGAAGACGCCGGCCCCTACGACCTTCTGGTCGACCCTGCTCGGCTCGGCCATCGGCGCGCAAATCGCCATGAGCTTCGGTGTGATCGTGGCGGCACTTGGCGGCAAGTTCCTGCAGAACCAGGTCGGTTTCATGGGCGAACTGGCCGGCGCCGGATTGGCCGCATTGCTCACCTACATCGTCATCGTCACCAACAAGCTGACGGTGAATTGCCTGAACGCCTATGGCGGCTCGATGACGATGCTGACCACAGTCAGCGCCTTCACCGGCCAACAGCGCGTCTCGCAGGCGGTGCGCATCGCCTACATCGTCGCCTTCGTGGCGGCCTCGGTGGCAATCGCCATCTTCGCCAGCGCCAACTTCCTGTCGGCGTTCAAGAACTTCGTGCTTCTCCTGCTCGCCGTCTTCGTGCCGTGGAGCGCGATCAACCTCGTCGACTACTATCTGGTGTCGAAGGAAAAGGTCGATATTCCGGCGCTTTACGATCCAGCCGGCCGCTACGGCGCCTATAACTGGACGGCGCTGGGCTGCTATCTCTTCGGCGTGGTGGTGCAGATCCCGTTCCTGAACCAGGCGCTTTATGAAGGCCCGATCGCGGTGTTGCTGGGCGATGCCGACATTTCCTGGATCGTCGCCCTGGTGGCAACGTCGCTGCTCTACTACTTCCTGGCGCGCGGCAACGCCAATGTGCCCAAAGCCATGATCCTGCCCGAGGATGCGCCTGCCCGCGCATGAGCTAGGAGAGAGCCTGGGTGGAGGATGTATTGAGATTCAAGCCAGGGCGAGCCGAAAATGGTGGCTTTCGAGAACCGGAACGGAGCGTACATTCAAGTACGTGAGTACCGGAAGCGCAGAAAGCCGCCATTTGCAGGCCGGCCTCGCTTGAATATCAGAACATCCTAGCGGATGCGGTCGAGGATCGAGACGTAGTTCGCGACCGCGGCGCCGCCCATGTTGAAGATGCCGCCGAGCTTGGCATCCTTGACCTGGATACCGCCGGCCTCACCGGCAAGCTGCATGGCGGTCAGCACATGCATGGAAACGCCGGTGGCGCCGATCGGATGGCCCTTGGCCTTGAGGCCACCTGATGGGTTGACCGGCAGCTTGCCGTCCTTGGCGGTGTAGCCTTCCAGTGCCAGCTTGGCACCCTCGCCAGGCTTGGCCAGTCCCATCGCCTCGTATTCGATGAGCTCGGCGATGGTGAAGCAATCATGCGTCTCGACGAAGGAGAGATCGCCCAGCGCCACGCCTGCCTTCTTCAGCGCCCGCGTCCACGCCTGTTCGCAGCCTTCGAAGGCAAGGATGTCGCGCTTCGACATCGGCAGGAAGTCCTGCACATGCTCGTTGGCACGGAAGGTGATGGCACGGCGCATGCCGAGCGCGGTCTGGGTGTCGGCAAGTACCAGGGCAGCAGCGCCGTCCGAAACCAGCGAACAATCGGTGCGCTTCAGCGGACCGGCGACGAAGGGATTCTTCTCGCTTTCCTGACGGCAAAAGTCGAAGCCGAAATCCTTGCGCATCTGCGCGTAGGGATTGTCGACGCCATTCTTGTGGTTCTTGGCAGCGATCATGGCCAATGCATCGGACTGGTCGCCATAACGCTGGAAATAGGCCTGCGCGATCTTGCCGAAGACACCGGCGAAACCGGCCGGCGTGTCGCCATCCTCCGGCAGATAGGAGGCCTTGAGCAGGTTCTTGCCGATCTCGGGTCCCGGCGTCGTCGTCATCTGCTCGGCGCCCACCACCAGCACGATGCGGGCAGCGTTGGCGTCGATGGCGCGGATGCCCTGGCGCACTGCGGCCGAACCGGTGGCGCAGGCGTTCTCGACGCGGGTCGCTGGCTTGAAGCGCAGCCGGTCGTCGGTCTGCAGCACCAGGCTCGCGGTGAAATCCTGGGCCGAGAAGCCGGCATTGAAATGGCCGAGTACGATCTCATCGACGTCACCCGGGCCGATGCCGGCATGCTCGAGCGCCTCCGCGGCCACCTTGGTGATCAGGCCTTCGAGCGTCTCGCCCTCCAGCTTGCCGAAGCGCGAATGCGCCCAACCGACGATGCTTGCCGTCATGGGAGTTCTCCAGATTGGCCTTGTCTTTCCTAGCACAGTAAGCCCCTCGGCGTAACTGTTCAATCATGAACATATAGGCCACGGCATGGCACTCTACCCTCCCCCCGTCGCAATGATCACACCGCATGGCGGGATTTTTGTTGATTGATTAGTCAATAAAAAATAACTTACCCAGCGGGAGAAGCTGATATGCCGAAAATAGGAATGGAACCGCTGCGCCGCAGGGCGCTGATCAACGCCACGATCTCGGCGATCGGCGAACGTGGCTCGCTCAACGTCACCATGTCGGAGATCGCCGACCGCGCCGGTGTGTCCTCGGCGCTCGCCCACCACTATTTCGGGCCAAAGGACGAGCTGCTGCTCGCCACGATGCGACATCTTCTGGCCGATCTCGGCGCCGATGCCGTCGCGGCTTTGAACAAGGCCGGCACGCCCCGCGAACGGCTCTCGGCCATTGTCGGCGTGAACTTCAACGCCGGCCAGTTCCGCGAGGAGACCGTGCATGCGTGGCTCGCCTTCTATGTCGAGGCGCAGAACTCATTGCCGCTGAGGCGGCTGTTGCGCGTCTATGCGCGCCGGCTGCATTCGAACCTGATGAGCGGCCTTGCGCCGCTGGTGCCGCGCGAGGAAGCCGCGCGCATGGCCGAAGCGATCGCGGCCATGATCGACGGGCTCTACATCCGCCGGGCGCTGCGCGACGGCCTTCCTAACCCGGTCAGCGCCAGTGCGCTGGTCGAGGACTATATCGATGCCAAGCTGGCGCAAGCACGATGACAAGGGCGCCCAACATCCTCATCGTCATGGTCGACCAGTTGACGGGGACGCTGTTCCCCGACGGTCCGGCGGATTTCCTGCACGCGCCGAACCTGAAGGCGCTGGCCGCGCGCTCGGCGCGGTTCCGCAACAACTACACCGCCTCGCCGCTGTGTGCGCCCGGCCGCGCCGCCTTCATGAGCGGGCAATTGCCGTCGCGCACGGGGGTGTACGACAACGCGGCGGAGTTCATCTCGTCCATCCCGACCTTCGCCCATCACCTGCGCGCCGCCGGCTACTACACCTGCCTGTCGGGCAAGATGCATTTCGTCGGGCCGGACCAGTTGCACGGTTTCGAGGAGCGGCTGACGACCGACATCTATCCGGCCGATTTCGGCTGGACGCCGGACTACCGCAAGCCCGGTGAACGCATCGACTGGTGGTATCACAATCTGGGTTCGGTGACGGGCGCTGGCGTCGCTGAAACGACGAACCAGATGGAATATGACGACGAAGTGGTGTTTTTCGCCGGCCAGAAGCTCTATGAGCTGTCGCGAGCACAAGACAATGCGGCGCGGCGGCCGTGGTGCATGACCGTCTCACTGTCGCATCCGCATGACCCGTTCGTGGCGCGGCGCAAATACTGGGATCTCTACGAGAACTGCCAGGCGCTCGATCCCGAAGCCGGCTTCATTCCGCAAGAGAAGCAGGACCCGCATTCACAGCGGCTCTACCGCGCCAGCGACTACGCGTCCTTCGAGATCACGCGCGACAACGTGCAGAAATCGCGGCGCGGCTACTTCGCCAACATTTCCTATGTCGACGACAAGATCGGCGAACTGCTCGACCTCCTCGAGCGCACCCGCATGGCCGACGACACGGTCATCGTGTTCTGCTCGGACCATGGCGAGATGCTGGGCGAGCGCGGCCTGTGGTTCAAGATGAGTTTCTTCGAGGGCTCCGCGCGCGTGCCGCTGATGATCGCTGGCAAGGGCGTGCAGGCGGGTTTGATCAGGACGCCGGTTTCGAACCTCGACATCTGCCCGACACTCTGCGAACTCGCCGGCATCGACATGTCGGCGATCATGCCGTGGACGGACGGGCAGTCGCTGGTGCCACTCACCGGCGACGGCATCCGCACGGCGCCGGTGCTGATGGAGTACGCGGCCGAGGGCAGTTACGCGCCGCTCGTCGCCATTCGGCAGGGCCGCTACAAGTTCGTGCATTGCGAGCTCGATCCACCGCAGCTCTTCGATCTGGAAAACGATCCGCTGGAGCGGAACAACCTCGCCGAAGACCCAACCAAGGCGGCGCTGGTGGCGGAGTTCATGCAAGCCGTGCGGGCGCGCTGGGACATGGCGCAGTTCGACGCCGCGGTGCGCGAGAGCCAGGCGCGCCGCTGGGTGATCTACCCGGCGCTGCGCAACGGCGCCTATTACCCGTGGGATTTCCAGCCGCTGCAGAAGGCGTCCGAACGCTACATGCGCAACCACATGAACCTCGACACGCTCGAGGACAGCAAGCGCTTTCCGCGAGGCGAATGATGACCGAACCGCTCGTTCCCTCCCTTGACCATATCAGGCGCGCCTATGCCGAGACGGCGAAGGCAACGCAGATGACGCCGCTGCTCGAATCGACCGCGCTCGCCCGCGAGACCGGCGCTGCCCGTGTCTTCGTCAAACCCGAATCCTTGCAATGGGCAGGCTCCTTCAAGGTGCGTGGCGCCTATTGGCGACTGAAGCAGCTGTCGCCCGAGGAAGCCAGGAAAGGCGTCGTCGCTTATTCCTCGGGTAATTTCGCGCAAGGGCTGGCGGCGGCCGGCCAGGTGCTCGGCATTCCCGTCACCATCGTCATGCCGTTCGACGCGCCGGCGGCCAAGCGCGAGGCGACCGCCGGCTACGGCGCGCGCGTGGTGCTGACCGAACATGGCGACCGCGCCCGCGAGGAAGTGGCAGCGGCCAAAGCGCGTGAGATCGCGGCTACCGAAGGCCTCGCGCTGCTCCATCCTTTCGACGATCCCGAGATCGTCGCCGGTCAGGCCGGCGCCGGGCTGGAGGCGCTCGAACAGCTGGCCGCGCGCAATGCCTCTGTCGATCTCCTGTTCTGCCAGGTTGGCGGCGGCGGCCTGATCGGCGGCGTCTCGCTCGCCTTCCACTATCTGTCGCCGAAAACCCGCATCTTCGCGGTGGAGCCGGAAGGCTTCAACGGCATGGGCTCGTCGCTGGCGCGTGGCGCCATCGAGACAATGCCGCTCGGCCCGAAATCGATCTGCGACGGGCTGATGGCGCGGGCGCCGGGCGCGGCCCCGTTCGCGGCGCTGAAGACGGCCGGCGCCGAAGGCATCACCGTGGGCGACGCTGCGGTGCGGCGGGCGATGAAGACCGCCTTCGAGCGGATGAAACTGGTGCTGGAGCCTTCGGGCGCCGCATCGCTGGCGGCACTTCTTGGCGGCGGCGTCGACGTCGCTGGCAAGACGGTGCTGGTGATCGCAACCGGCGGCAACGTATCGCTCGCCGATTTCATGGCGCATATGCAAAATGCTTGAAGCGGATTTCGTCATCATCGGCTCCGGCTCGGCCGGCTCGGCCATGGCCTATCGCCTGTCTGAGGACGGCAAACATTCGGTGATCGTCATCGAATATGGCGGCACCGATGCCGGCCCGCTGATCCAGATGCCGTCGGCGCTGTCGATCCCGCTCAACATGCCGCTCTATGACTGGGGTTTTGCCTCAGAGCCGGAACCGCATCTCGGCGGCCGCATCCTCGCGACTCCGCGCGGCAAGGTAATCGGCGGCTCGTCCTCCATCAACGGCATGGTCTATGTGCGCGGCCATGCGCGCGACTTCGACCATTGGGCCGAACAGGGTGCTGCCGGCTGGGGCTACGCCGACGTGCTGCCCTACTTCAAGCGTATGGAAGACAGCCATGGCGGCGAAGACGGCTGGCGGGGCCAAGGCGGCCCGCTGCATGTGCAGCGCGGCGCCCGTGCCAACCCGCTCTATGCCGCCTTCGTCGAAGCCGGTCGCCAGGCAGGCTTCGAACTGACCGACGACTACAACGGCGCCAAGCAGGAAGGCTTCGGGCCGATGGAGCAGACCATCCGCAACGGCCAGCGCTGGTCGGCGGCGAATGCCTATCTGCGGCCGGCGCTGAAACGCAAAAACGTGAGTCTGGTCAAGGGTTTCGCGCGGCGCGTGGTGATTGAGAATCAACGCGCGGTCGGCGTCGAGATCGAAGCTCACAAACAGATTCAGGTCGTTAAGGCGCGACGTGAGGTGATCGTCGCCGCCTCTTCCATCAACTCGCCCAAGATCCTGATGTTGTCCGGCATCGGCCCGGCCAAACATCTGGCCGAATACGGCATTCCGGTCGTCGCCGACCGGCCCGGCGTCGGCCAGAATTTGCAGGACCATATGGAGCTCTACATCCAGCAGGAATCGACCCAGCCGATCACGCTGAACTCGATCCTCAACCCCTTCTCCAAGGCGCTGATCGGCGCGCGCTGGCTGTTCTTCAAAAGCGGGCTCGGCGCGACGAACCATTTCGAGGCGGCCGCCTTCGTGCGTTCGGCGCCCGGCATCGACTATCCCGACATCCAGTACCACTTCATCCCGGCCGCCGTGCGCTATGACGGTAAGGCGGCGGCGAAGTCGCATGGCTTCCAGGCGCATGTGGGGCCGATGCGGTCGAAGTCGCGCGGCTCGGTGACGCTGCGCTCGCACGATCCCAACGCCAAGCCGGTGATCCGCTTCAACTACATGTCGCACCCCGACGACTGGGCCGATTTCCGCCACTGCATCCGCCTCACCCGCGAGATCTTCGGCCAGGCAGCCTTCGACCCCTTCCGCGGCGAGGAGATTTCGCCCGGCAGCAACGTCCAGAGCGACGACGAACTCGACGCCTTCATCCGCGCCCACAGCGAGAGCGCCTACCACCCCTGCGGTACCTGCCGCATCGGCAGTGCCGACGACCGTCTCGCCGTTGTCGACCCCGAATGCCGGGTGATCGGCGTCGACGGCCTGCGCGTCGCCGACTCCTCGATTTTCCCACGCGTCACCAACGGCAATCTCAACGCGCCGTCGATCATGACCGGCGAAAAGGCGGCCGACCACATTCTCGGCCGCCCCATGCTCGCGCCGTCGAACCAGGAGCCCTGGATCAATCCGCGCTGGCAGGTCTCGGACAGATAGAGCATCATCGGCCGCCGCATCCGGCAGCCACAGAATTCGGAGTATTCCATGCGCGCCCAACCCAAGGCATCGCACTACATCAACGGCCGCTTCGTCGATGACGAGCAGGGCGCGCCCTTGCCGGTGATCTATCCGGCCACCGGCGAGACCATCGCCACGCTGCATTCGGCGACGCCCAACATCGTCGAGCTGGCGATCGAGGCCGCGCGCGCCGCGCAGCCGGCCTGGGCCAGGCTGAAGCCGGTAGAGCGCGGCCGCATCCTGCGCCGTGCCGCCGACATACTGCGCGCCCGCAATGCCGAGCTCGCCCGACTGGAAACGCTCGACACCGGCAAGGCCATCCAGGAAACTCTGGTGGCCGACGCACCGTCCGCCGCAGACTGCCTGGAGTATCTCGGTGGCGCGGTCGGCTCCTTTAACGGCTCGTTCATCGATCTCGGCGGACCGTTCGCCTATACGCGGCGCGAGGCGCTCGGCGTCTGTGTCGGTATCGGCGCCTGGAACTATCCGATCCAGATCGCCGGCTGGAAATCGGCCCCGGCGCTCGCCATGGGCAATGCCATGGTGTTCAAGCCGTCGGAAAACACGCCTTTGTCGGCGCTGGCGCTGGCCGAAATCTACAGCGAGGCCGGCCTGCCGGACGGGCTGTTCAACGTGGTGCAGGGTTATGGCGACGTCGGCGCGGCCCTGGTCGAGCATGAGGTCGTCGCCAAGGTATCGGTCACGGGCTCCGTGCCGACCGGCAAGCGGGTGCTGGCGCTGGCGGGCTCCAAGATGAAACATGCCACCATGGAGCTCGGCGGCAAATCGCCCATCGTCGTGTTCGACGATGCCGACCTCGAAAACGCCATCGGCGGAGCGATGCTCGGCAATTTCTATTCGACCGGCCAGGTCTGTTCCAACGGCACCCGCGTCTTCGTGCAGAAGGGCCTGCATGACCGTTTCGTGGAGCGGCTGGTGGAGCGCACCAAGGCGATCCGTATCGGCGATCCGCTCGACCCGGATACCCAGATGGGCCCGCTCATCAACAAGGTGCAGCACGACAAGGTGCTGTCCTATATCGACGTCGGCAAGCAGGAAGGCGCCACGCTTGCCTGCGGCGGCGGCGTTCCCGCCTTGCAAGGTTTCGGCGGCGGTTTCTTCGTCGAGCCGACCGTCTTCACCAATGTGACCGACCAGATGCGGATCGCACGCGAAGAGATATTTGGCCCAGTGATGAGCGTGCTGTCCTTCAGCGACGAGGAAGAGGTGATCGAGCGCGCCAATGACAGCGAATTCGGCCTTGCCGCCGGTGTCTTCACCCGCGACCTGCCTCGCGCCCACCGGGTGATCGGCGCCTTGCAGGCCGGCACATGCTGGATCAACGCCTACAATCTGACGCCGGTGGAAATCCCCTTCGGCGGCTACAAGCAATCCGGCATCGGCCGTGAGAACTCGCTGGCGGCACTGACGCACTACTCGCAGGAGAAGGCGATCTATGTCGAAACCGGCGACGTGGCGAGCCCGTATTAGGCTCGTCGCCTCGCCCCAGTCCCTTCGGTCTTGTCCAGGTACTGCGTAAGCGCGGTGACCAGATGATAAAAGATGCTGGCCGGCACTTCCGTCGCCTGCGAGCGGCCGCGTTCATCGATGCGGTCGATCCACAGGCCGACGGGAGCGGGGTCGATGTGCCAGCGGAACAGACGACCGACGCGCGCTTCGATTTCCGGTTTCAGATCAGGTCCGCCAGTGCCATCGAGGGCGATCGCTGCCTTGATCGCTTCAGTCTGCGGCCAGCTGCGCGAAATGCGGTCGAGCGGCAGCCCATCCCGCGACACGGCGCCATAAGCCAGCCCTGTTGCCCGGTTAAGGCCGTTGGCGATGGCTGAGGCGTAAAGTTTGCGTGCGTAGCCGGCGAGATCGTCGCGGTGGCTGCGCCCGGCGAAATCGACCAGCAGCGACGCCCATTCGAAGTGATGGCCGGGTTCGGTCCACTCACCCCGGTCGCCCGGGGCCGGTTTCCACGCTTCGTCAAAATACTCACCCAGCGTCCAGCTCTCGCGATCAAAGAAATGACTGCGGAAAAGATCGACCAATCGCGCCGCACGGCGCAAATAGGTGCGGTCGCCGGTCGCCGCGTGCCAGGCCAGGAATGCCTCGAGCAGATGCATATGCGGGTTGGATCTGCGTTCGCCTTCTCCCCCCGACGTCTCCAGAAAGCCCGTGAGGCGCTCATCCTCCAGATGCGCGTCGAGGAAGGAGAACGTCTCCTGAGCAAGTCGCAGCGCGTCGGGATTACCGCACATATGCGCATGGGCCAGCGCCAGCAGGACGCAGGAGTGGTCGTAGGCGTCTTCCGCCGCGTCGGCGACGCTGCCGTCGACATTCAGCGTGCGCACCCAGCCGCCCTTGTCGGTGCGGCCATTTCTGGTCATGAACTCAAGTCCATGCGCGATCAACCGGTCGGCGGGCCCGTCCCAGCCACGCGTCTTGGCGACGGCGAAGGCATAGACCTGGCGGGCCAGCGTGCGCATGCGTTTCTGCTTGACCAACGGCACGGCGTCGAAGCCCAACGCTTCATGGAAGCCGCCATGATGGTCGTCGACGCCGACCGTGGACCACAAGGGCATGGTCTCGTCGAACAACCAATGATGCACGCGCTTGCGCCAGGCACCGTTCTCAACCACGCGGTCATGCGTGGGCGTGAACTTGGTTTCGAGACGCCCGCTCTTTTCGAGCTGTTCGACCACCTTGCGCACATTCTGGCTATGGCTGACCGGAGCGACGAAAGTGGCATCGGCGGTGGAAACGATGGCGATGTCTTTCAGACCGACCGCGGACAGCAGACGGCCTTCGCTGCGGATGTAGGAGTTTTCGCAGTCGATGGCGACAACGTCGCCGATAACGACATTGCCATCCACGTCGGCCGGGCCGACATCGAGCAACGACTGCCACGAGCCGAGGTCGTTCCAGCGGAACCCGGCCGGCACCATGGCGATGTCGCTCGCCCGCTCCATGATCGCGTAGTCGATCGAGATGGACGGGATTGCCTCGTATAGATGCTGCGCCATGTAAAGACCGGACACATCGGTGGTGGCGGCATTGAACGCAGCCTCCGTCGCTTTCCATATGTCGGGACGAAATGACAGGAACGCATCGCGCATGGCGCTGGCGCGGAACAGAAAGATGCCGGCATTCCAGTAGAAATTGCCGGCCGCAAGATAGCTTTCTGCCGTCGCCAAATTCGGTTTCTCGACAAAACGCGACACGTCGAACGTACCGCTGTTTTCCGCCCCGACCTCGATATATCCGTAACCTGTCTCGGGTTGGGTTGGCTTGACGCCGAACACCACAAGCCTTCCGGCGCGGGCCGCGGGAACGCCCGCCTCAACCGTCTGCCAGAATTGCGCTGTCGTCGATATTTCGTGGTCCGATGGCACCACCAGCACCAACGCGTCGTCATAGTCGGAAAGGGTGCGCAGTGTCGCCAGTGCCACGGCGGCCGCGGTGTTGCGGCCGACCGGCTCAAACAGGGCGTCGCCGCCACGCAGATCGATACCAGTGAGGTCCGCGCCGACGCGCTGGGCATGACGCTCGGAGGCGATCAGGAAAACCGGCGTCTCGCCGCCCTTGCGCGCGGCAAGACGCTGCAGCGTCTTCACCAGCATCGACCCGTCGCCCGACAGGTCATGAAACTGCTTGGGATTGTCCTCGCGCGACAACGGCCACAGCCTGGAGCCAACGCCGCCACTCATGACGAAACCGACAATGCGTTCGCTCATCCCACCCCCAGACGCTCGTTGCGTCGCCCCGCTAACCTTGTCACCAATCGACATTCGCGATTGGTCCTAGAATGTCTGGTTGTAAGGGCCGACTTCAGGACTGCGCCGCAACACCCCATCGACCGCTTCGAACATCTGCAGGCGCCTTTCGGCTGAAACCGGACTTTCCACCACCACGACCAGTTCCGGCTTGTTCGATGAAGCCCTTACCAACCCCCAGGTGCCGTCTTCTGCCACGACCCGAACGCCGTTGACCGTGATCAGGTCCACGATCTTTTGGCCTGCGAAGATTTCGCCGCCGGCCTTCATCGCCTGGAAATCCGCCACCACCCTGTCCACCACACCATATTTCTTGTCGTCATCGCAATGCGGAGACATGGTCGGCGTCCCGTAGGTCAGCGGCAAGGCGCGATAAAGGTCGGCCATCGAGCTTTGTCGATTGCGGTCGAGCATCCGGCACACGGCAATGGCCGTCACCAGCCCGTCGTCATAACCACGGCCGATCGGCGGGTTGAAGAAGAAATGGCCGGACTTCTCGAAACCGGCGATGGCGCCAAGCTCGGCGACGCGGCGCTTGATGTAGGAATGGCCGGTCTTCCAGTAATCGGTCTTTGCTCCGTTGGCGCGCAGCACCGCATCGGTGTTGAACAGGCCTGTCGATTTGACGTCGACCACGAATGTAGAGCCAGGATGTTGTCCCGAGAAGTCGCGAGCCAGCATGACGCCGACCTTGTCGGCGAAGATCTCGTTGCCCTCATTGTCGACGACGCCGCAGCGGTCACCATCACCATCAAAACCCAGACCGACATCCGCGCCGGTCTCCAGAACCTTGTCGCGGATGGCATGCAGCATCTTCATGTCTTCGGGATTTGGATTGTAGCGCGGGAAGCTGTGATCGAGTTCGACATCGAGCGGAATGACTTCACAACCGATGCGCTCCAGAACTTCGGGGGCAAATGCGCCGGCAGTGCCGTTGCCACATGCCGCCACCACCTTGAGCCTGCGCGCGATGCGGCCCCCGGCAACAAGATCGTCGATATAGGCCGCGCGGAAATCGGCCACGAACTCGTAGCTGCCGCCGCCTACCAGATCGAAGTCGCCCGACAGGACGATTGCCTTCAGCGCGCTCATCTCCTCCGGGCCGAAGGTCAGCGGCCTCTGCGCGCCCATCTTCACGCCGGTCCAGCCGTTCTCATTGTGGGAAGCCGTGACCATGGCGACCGACGGCGTGTCGAGCGCAAACTGCGCGAAATAAGCCATGGGCGATAAGGCCAGTCCGATGTCCTTGACGCGTGCGCCCGCCGCCATCAAGCCGGAGATCAGGGCAAGCTTGATGGAAAGCGAATAAGATCGGAAATCATGGCCGGTGACGATATAGGGACCGGCTCCCAGCCGGCGAATCAGCGTGCCCAACCCCATGCCCAGCGCCTGCACGCCGACGAGGTTGAGTTCCGGCTGCTGCGTCGAGCCTGGATGGCCGAGCCACCAGCGCGCGTCATATTCACGAAAGCCGGATGGCTTGACGAGCGCCGACGTCTCGAAGGCGAACGTATTGGGCTTGGCTTCGGCGACAATCCTGAAGGTCAAAACAAAGAGACTCCCCTGTGGTCGAACCCCGGCAACAAGTGCGTAAACGTGGTTCAGCCGCCTCTCTTAGCACGTTAGCCTAACAGGAAACTTACTGCAGCAGGCGGTCGGTCAACAAAGCTGACGAAAGCCACCAAAGTTGCACCATTGCCGCTTGCAGGATCGGGATGCGGCAGCTATAAGCCCGCCGTCTGGTCGCGGAGTGTAGCGCAGCCTGGTAGCGCACATCGTTCGGGACGATGGGGTCGCAGGTTCAAATCCTGCCACTCCGACCAGAAAATTCAAAGGGTTAGCATTGACTGCGCTACCCACCCCACCCGATATCCCACCTGAAACGGCGAGAATCGCTAGCCGCCCTTGGCGTAGCGGCTCATCCGTTCCTGCGCCTCTTTCGCTTCGCGCTCCCGGCGTTCTGCGTCCATTCGCTCGTAGTTCGGATGTCGAATGATCCCCACCTTCTTGCCGCCGCACTTTGAGCAGCGAAGCTTGGGAACAATGTCATCGTGCATGCAGCCGTAGTCCGGCCCGAACTTGTCTCGTAGCTTGATCAGGTCGAGGGTTTGGTTATGACCGCAAAGTGGCTTGTGACAGTAGGCGGTCAGCGTATCGCCACTATCGATGAGAGACTGGATTGTTGATCCCTTCCTGGCACTCACGCTTTCTCATCCCGCCACGTCACTTTTCGCACATAGACAATGCTCTCGATGCGCCGGACTGTCATCCGCTGGCGGTCTTCCGCTGATGGCTTGACCACTTCCATCTCCAGAACACTGCCCTGGCCGCATTTCTCGCAGCGCCATCCAGGCTGGTAGACAACGTCATCGCACTCGATGTCGCCAAATAGCTGTTTGAGATCATCGATCCAGAAGTGCCTTTGCGTCTTGCAATAGCTGCACCAAATCCGCGCGATCTCAAAATGCTGACGGGCGTGCGACAGCTTGTACGCGTTCTTGCGTTTTGGCCAATAGGGTTCGGGCATGCCTTTCAAAAAGGACCAAATTCCTACGCCGTCAAGAGGGCACTTGACTCTTTTGTTCCTTTTTTGTTCACTATCGATTGCGGGCAAAACGGAGAATGGTGCCATGCCAGCGAGAAGGCCGCCACGTTTTCTAAAATCAGTCGGCTTGGATGTAATCCCGGCCGAACCAGGAGAGGAAACGTTGGGCGTTTTGACCGTCGACAGCGACCGGGGCATCGTGGAATACATGATCACGGCAGAAAGTGCCCGAGCGTTCCGCACCACAATGGACCAGTTCCTAGACTACGGAAGCGCGGTGTCCGGAGCCGGCCAACCCGGGCCACAACAGGAAGCCCAAACGCTTACCGTTCCGATTTCGCCAGCATCCATCACGGTTGGCGAAGCTGAAGTGGCGGGGCAAAAGGTCGGTGTCCTTCAAATACAATCGGAGGATGGCCGCGAAGCCAGCCTCTTGCTCGACGAAGGACAAGCGGAGTTCATCATCCAGGCCGCGACGCAATTGCAGGCCATTCTGAACCAGACCCGGCAATAAGGTTTCCCATGTGCAACCTCTACAACCTGACCACGACGCAGCAAGCAGTACTGGAATGGACACGCGCGCTTCGAGACATCTCGGGCAACTGGATGCCGAGCATGACGGTCGGCCCGGATCGCCATGGCCCTATCGTTCGCAATGGCCTCGACGGTAAACGGGAATTGGTAAAAGTGCGCTGGGGCATGCCGTCATCCCCCTATGCAATCTTGCAGGCCACAGAGGACCGCGTGACGAAGATGCGGGCCAAGGGAAAGACCGTCAGCAAGGAAGAATTCAAGGAGTTGATGAAGGTCGAGCCCGACGCGGGCACAACCAATGTGCGCACGCTCAAGAGCGAACATTGGGCGCAGTGGTACGATCTTCAGAACCGATGCGTCGTACCGATCACCAGCTTTGCTGAGTGGGATAAGGAAAACAGGCGGAACCAGTGGTTTTCTGTCACGGAGGAAAGGCCGCTAGCCTTCTTCGCCGGGCTGTGGGTTCCGCAACACACCAGCATCCGCAAAAAGACCGAAGGACCGGTGACGATCGATGTGTATGGCTTTCTGACCACCGAACCGAACAACGTCGTCAAGCCTATCCACTTCAAGGCCATGCCCGTCCTTCTCACCACACAGGAAGAAACCGAGACCTGGCTAACCGCACCGTGGGATGAGGCGAAGAAGCTGCAGCGCTCTCTGCCTGACAGCATGACAGCCTTGGTTGATGCACCGAAGGACGCGATCAGCGTTCAATAGGCGCTGTTCTAGGAGGTTCGAATGGACCGGATTGTTCGTCT
Source organism: Mesorhizobium sp. 2RAF21 (assembly GCF_052115345.1). NCBI lineage: Bacteria > Pseudomonadati > Pseudomonadota > Alphaproteobacteria > Hyphomicrobiales > Phyllobacteriaceae > Mesorhizobium > Mesorhizobium sp. 2RAF21. The sequence goes on from NZ_JBFRGM010000012.1 coordinate 125,032, forward strand.
CGATACACGGCAGGAAGCAGCGCTACAGCGCGTCGCTGACCGATTTGTGGCCAGCCACAAGGGCGACGTGATGATGGCGCTGAAGCAGATGATCGTACTCAACGGCGAACTGCAGCAGCGCATTGAGACGTTGGGAGACGGCTCGCTGTTCGACCAGGAGCATCGCAACCACCATTGAGCGATGATTGACCGCGCTGCAATCGCAGCTACACTATCTCCATGTGGTTCAACCCGCCAAAGCGACAGGACCCCTACCCCGACCGGCAGATAGACTGCCAGGAGGCGCTTGAACCGGGGTTTCAAATCCTCGTTGAAGAAATGATGGCCGTTGGCTGGAGCTGTGACGAAATCCGGCAAGCGTTCGTCGGCCTGATGTCGGCACACGATCTCGCTCAGGAATCGAATGCTGCGCTTGAAGTAGAGCTTGCCTTCATGCGCGCTCAAATGAGGTTGCCGAAATAGCGGGGGATCATGGCCAGCAAAGACAGTCGCGAGTATTTCGCCTGGGCCTACGGCCAGCAGGCCCGCAAGGATGGCCGCCCGCGCGAGGTGCCAGATGCGTGGAAAGACCATGCTACGGGCTGGTTGAAGGGCTACGACGGAGAGCCGGCGCCGTGATGACATACCGGGCTGCTGGCGCCATCAACGCTTTAGCGGCCTACTTCTTGCTGATCGACTGAATCTGGGGCGCGAGCGAAGCCAGCGCATCGACCGTCGGCTGGTAAGTATGGGCGTATGCGGGATAGCGTTGCTGCTGCTCCCGGTAAAAACCGACCCATTTCGCATGGTCTGAAATCGGATACGTGCCAATCCAGCCGCCGGCTTCGGAGAGCGTGAAGGTGCCGGCATCGGAATCAATTGTCGTCTTGGTTGTCATGCCGGCGGTCTAGCTCTTTTTGGGTGGCCGCCAAACGCAAAAAAAGCCCGCCCCGGCGAACCGGAGCGGGCCTATTGCCTGAGTGCGCTCGCCAACGGACAAGCGCGCAGCCGATTAGCTGCTGGGAATGGGCTAGGCAAGCATACGGAACATTCGATGACTCTGTCAGAGATACATCACGCGATGCCCCAGGGCTTCGGAGAGAGCAAGCTCCGCTTTTGCGCCTTTGCTACGTTCCCATCCCGGAAGCAGAGCGATCGTATCGGCCTGACGACATATCCACGCCGTATCGTCAGCCAATGCCTCCCTTAGTGAAAAGCCATGTTCGCGAGCGGCGGCTTCCTCACACCCGGTTAGGTTGCCCTTGGAAATATCCTTACCATGGCGCTCGTTGTCGCGTTCGGCGGGATTGAAAACCTCGTGCCCTTGTCCCCGCAGAATGGCCGTCGCCGCATTGAAGGCCGGAAAGTTGAATTCCGGTATCCCCCGCATCGGGCCGGCTACATAGATACGCATCCTGTTCATGGCCGATCATCCTCGCCAATCTGACGTGTTTCGTACGCAATGAGAAATGAGATGCAGCACGCGGCGTGCCAGAGATGGGAGCATCCGGTTTCCGGGTCGGCTCTCTCTTTGCGCCACCATGCCCACAAATGCCGCATGAGCGCTCCGAACACTCGGCCCCACTTCATGCCTTTTTCCCAGTTTCGATCCTCATATTTTTGAGCACCGAAGGTCAGGATTGTTGCGGTTGCTTCGAGCAATTCCGGCGGCAGCAGCTCCATCCGGATTTTGCCGGAATCGTCCTTGCGACCTTCTTGTGGGTTCATCGACGCAACCACGCCAGATAGTCCGCGCCCTGCTCCACATCGGCGAAGCATTGGACCTTCCCTGTCTGCGGAAACACGACTGACAACACCGCCGCGCCGCGATTGGACTGGGCATAGCCATTCACGAGGGCATGGCGATCGCCCATCTTGTAGCCCGATATCTGAGCCAGCCACGCGTTCGACTTCTTTTCAGGAAACTCGATATCGAATAGCCCGAACGAATGGATATGGCCGGTAACGAAAAGTGCCGCGTCCTGGCCGAACTTGGCATCTCTCAGCGTGCCATGGGTCGGATTGTAGATCGATGAGCCCTTACGGCCGTGGGCGGCATCGACACGCGTTTCCGACCCGTTCTTGTGGCAAAGTGTGAACTGTGCCCGCCAATCGATCACGGGGATCTGCGAAGCGCCGAGAAGCTTGTAGAACTCGGTGCCACCGTTCCATTCGTCGTGATTACCGCCGAGCCAGAGAAGCCATTTGATCCCGGCTTCCATCATGAACCAAGTCGCTAGACGCCGCTCGGTCTTGGATGAAATGTCGGCCTCGGCCCATAGCCGCGCCAACCTCCCGGTCCATGGCCAATTGTCTGAGGTGTCACCTATGTTCCCGCCATAGACGCCGGGATGTCTGGCGATGGCGATATGGCTTTCTAGCGTCTTCCAGTCACAATGGACGCCGAGATGAGGATCGCCGAACCAGAGAATTCCGTAGGGCTTCTCATCCTTGATCTTGATCGGGAACCAAGATCGAGCCTCGATTGCCTTCTGCTTGCGGTCGTGGGCTTTGCGAAATCGATCGAGGATGTCGTCAATCGGTTCTTCTTCATCGCCGTGGACGAAAGCGGGGAACTCCACCGCTTCATCCTTTTCGACGTGGATGCTACGGCGTTCCGCAGCCGCAAACTGACTTTTTAATGTTGATGCTGGTAGCCCTAAAGCCTTTGCAGCGGCCGCCTTTGATCCGTGTTCCTGTACTGCACAGAGCACGGCTCGCAGTTGTGCCTCATCGGTTGATACGACCATATGTGAGCCTCTGAATTATTGGAAAGCTGGGGTTTCGGGCCGTTTTTCAACGTTCCTCGAAACAGGAGGCGGTCCGTCAAAGGACACGCCTTCGTCATTGCGGCCGCGCTTTATGTGCGCTGAAACCCCATCGCCGTTACCGGCGTCGAGGGCATCTTGAAGTTGGTTGGCCGCAGCGGTCGAATAGGGAAGGACGTAGAAGGTCGGAACATCGCCAGCATCGAGCAGGACATAGATGGCCTTGTCGACCACAATCTTTGCCCCGACGACGGCATAATCACCTTGTGGTGGGGTTGTGAAGCGAGGCGAACCCGTTGGAACCCACAACGCAGCAGCGGCGACAAGACAAGAGATCGGTAGCGTGAGTAGGACCAGACGGCGATTAATGAACCATCCCATTGCGCATAGGATGAATGCTAGGCAAAGCCATGTTGTTGCGATGATCATTTGCCAACCTCGCGCAGAGGTTTGAACACCCTGTTCTCGCTGCCCTCGATCAGGCGCCCCTCGCCGTCGAGCCGGAACCGAATGACGGTCCTCTCCTGCTTGGGCTGGAGATCAATATTGGTTTTCACCAAAAGCCGGCCGTTGAGAGAGGCCTCGACATAGACCGGAACCGGACCTGTCGGCAGGGAATACCCATGGACGTTGACGACATACTCGCCGGCCGGTGTCGCGCGGGCGAAGGCGTTTTCCATGTTGATGGGAGACACGTCACCGGTGGTTCCCATATCGTCACGCAGAAGGCTCCAAAGCTTCCCCTGCTTGTTGCTATAGCCGACGGCGACAGGTTCGCCCGGACCAGTTACCCAAAGATCGACATCAATTGGTCCAACGGGCCACGAGATCATGACCGCGATGTTGCCGGGTGGCTTTGTTTCTTCGTTCGATTTGGCGGCTGGATTGATCTGCGCCAGCACGAGCACGACCAGCGCAGTGAGCCCAAGAAGCATATTCATGAGCAGGTCGCGCGTGAGGATCGGTATCATTTCGAAACGATCCAGGCGTTGACGTTCAGCCAAAGGGCACAGACCGCGCCGACGAGGGTCGAACAAAACGCGACACCCATGCCGGCCAAAAGAGACGCAGCGACCTTCTGCACACCCTCGGCAGTTCCAAGAGAGTTCATATCGATGTGATGCAGGGCAAGCACGAAACCCACGACGTTGCCGATGAGGCCCAGCGTCACGAGCCACACTTCATAGCGATCGAGATGATTGGTTCGTCCTGCAAAGACGCCGACCATCACAGCAAGGAAGATGGCGGTGATGAGATAGCTGAGACGGGAAATATCATGGCTGTAAACGAAACCGAGATATCCCATCCACCACGTCCATGCGAGAAAACACAGGGCCGCGAAGTTTAGAACAGCGAGCCTGATCATGGCGTTTCCGTCCCCGGAACGACTTCCTTGGGCGGGATGACATCAAGCCAATCCTGACCTGTCGCCACGACGCAGGCCTGCCCTTTCTGGTCGAGGATCGCGACGGTCCAGGTAGCTCCGGCTGGCGACGCGAATACAATCAGTGCAGCACTTCCCTGCCCCGTGATGCCGGAACCGGCGGGAACTTCGTGATATTTGTCAGCGAGACCCTTGGCGAGTTTCTGGAACTCGAGACAGGCCATCGACTGAGCATGTGCCTGCGAAAGGCTTAACGCGATGAGCGCAGCAACGATGCCGGCCAGCCACAACAATGTGAACCAGATGCGAAAACGAAATGCGGTACCCATGGCCAGAGTCCTTTCCGGCGTGCGAGGGAACGAAATTTCGATGCGAATGAGAGAGGCGAAGCGCCCTATGGTGGATTGCGGCCGCGTCGGCCGCCTTGGTCGTAGAGCCGGTCCAGGCGCTCGTGGAGACCATCCATCCGGCCGGCGACGCCTTCAATGGCGCGCATGATCGCGGTGGTCTGTTCCTGCATGCCGGCCTTCGTCGAATACGTCTCGGCAACGTGCGTTTTGTATTCCGAGAGTTCCTTGTCGACCTTGGCGATCGCCTGAGAAAATCGCCAATAGGCCGCGCCAACAGCGCCAACGACCGTCGCGATGAACAGGATGGCGCGCATGAGTTCTTCGCTCATTTGGCGGCTCCCGTACCGGCATTCCAGCGCCGAACCCCGTCGACCTGCGCTGCACAGACCCTCAGCGATGCCTCATTGGCCGTTGCTGTGCCCACGATGTCCTTCACCGTTGACCATTTGCGGCGATCAGCCTTCGGGCATGGGACCGTGAACGCCTCTGGTACCCGCAACTGCTCGACCTTCGGCGCAACCACGGTCTCAGTGCTGATACAACTTGCCAAGGTCACTGGGCACAGGACGATTGAGAAAATCGCGCACCACTTCATTTGACTTTTCCAGTTCGGAGAGTTTTTGGGATTGATCTTCGACCGACGCACCGATGTTGCGCATTTCTTGGACCAGCGAGGAGACAAGGCGGCTATCTAGCCGCGCCTGTTCCTGCAGAGCGTCGATAGTGCTGTTTGCGGCCTTGTTGGCATCGACGGCCACGGACAGCTGTTTCTGCGCGTCCCTGGCCTCGGCGGAGGCGCTTATGGCCTGCCCGCGATACCAGAGCGCCGTCGCGATAAGTCCGGCGAGCAAGACAGCGATTACCAGCGCTGCATAGAGCTTGGCTTGGGTGAACATCACAGCCCCGCCAGGCACAGTTCGAGTTCGCCAAGGCGACTTGCGTCGCCAAACTGCCGACGGTTCTTCAACCCCTGTATCTCTTTGCCATTCGCTTTATCGAACCAGGTCATCGCGTAGCAGGAGCCGGTGTAATCACCGACACGGGCGCGCTTCGCCGCGGTCGAATTGCAAACTGCCCCGACGCCCACGTTGTAGGAAAGGTCGAGCGTAGCGGCCTGCCAACTCAGTGGTTTGCCGTCGAACCCTTTGATGCAGCGGGTGAGCGGCTGGTGAAAATCGACCTCGAGGCGGCGATACAGCATGGCGCTGCACTGCTGGTCGGACATCACCATGTCGGGCTTCACGCCCTTGGTTTCGCCCGTGCAGATCGTCCACACCTTACCCAGCCTATCCCAATAGGCGCGGTTTACCGTCCCCTCCCAAGGCTGCGTCAAATAGGTCGCAGTCATCGCGACAAGGCCAAGACCGGAGGCGAGCGCCGCTTTTGCGCGCTTACTCATTGTCGTCATCCTTCAGGTTGGATTGGTCGATGATGCGGACCACCGGAACGGCAACAGCTAGAACGCCGTTGAGTGCAGCGAGCCACATCGGGGCGACTGGCAATGATCCGGTGATGATGGAGACGGTCACGGCAGCGCCGTTGAGTATAGCGGCCAAAAGCGCCAGACGGACGGTCCATGCATAGCGCAGGACCGCTCGCCAGTTCGTAACGAGACGAGGCACGGTCTTTCCTTTCCGGCGTTATTCGATTAGTTTCCCGGCATCTCACCGAAATGAGGTGGGATGGGGCGTGAGAACCCCTCCAAGCGACGCTCTCCGGCACAGGCTGGGGAGCGTTTCATACCCTCCCGATTACCGTTCGGGTCGGGGAGGCATACGCGTATGTCCAGGGCGAAAGTCTAAAGGCGTATGCGGTCGTCGCTTGGCGGCTTCTCAACTCCCCGATCCAGATTTGGGGAGATGGGTATGTTCGAAAACCTCTATGAACTTTCCTGCCAGTGGCTGGACCATTGGCAGCTAACGCATCCGAAGCACTGGTGGACGTGGTGGCGGACCGACCCTTTCGAGTGGTCGCCCTATATGCCGTTCGGACGAAAAATCCGCGATGAAGCTGGCAACCTGATCGAAGGCAACTGCATGAGGCGGTTTCGTGATGGCTCTTGGACCTACCGGCCGTTTACCGAAAAAGAATCAGCTGACGACGACATGTGGCACGGGGTCCGCTGACGCCGGATCGTCTCCCCCTGCTATGCAGATCGCGCCGAAGCGGGTGGTTATGAGTTCCAGATATTAAGCCGGGTCAACGAAAGTACATCTCCGCTGGAATTGCCCAATGGCGATGTTCCCATCTACTTTGTCGCTAGGGCAAAAAAACAATGGGACTGGGGAATGAAAAAAACCATTGCATGCGTCGTCGCCATAACGCTCACATTCTTGTTGTCGCCTGTGGCGGCAGATGAGTTTCGCGGTGCTCTGGTTCACAAGAATACCGATGCCGAGCAGATCGTTCCGAATAGCTATTCGCACGCACAGTGGGTGCAGGTTGAATTTCCTGAGGTCGAATACGACACGAGCGGCTTATGGGACGCGGCAAACCATCAATTCGTAATTCCTGACGGCGTACATTTTGTTCGTCTCTCAGGACAAATAGTATGGGACCACGACGCTAAGGGCTCGCGGCAGACACTCATTACCAAAAACAATGCCCTTTTCGACGGTTATGCCGCCCAGAACGGGCGAGCAACTTTTGGTACCACTCCCGATCAAAACGTAGCGACAGCCGTCATTCCGGTAAAAGCAGGAGACACGTTTCAGTTGCAGGCGTGGCATATACGCCAAAAACCAACAGGTGCGCCAACTAAGATTTACGGAAATCACGGAACGTGGTTTTCCATAGAAGTAATTGATTGATGACAAGAGGCGACCTACGGGCGTCCCAGTAGGTCGCACCATCCCATCATATCGACGGTATGCATCTGAGCATGGCGGGGGTTGCCAATCGTTCCCGTTGTTCTCGGCCGCTACTACGCAAGAACAAGCTGCAGAGCAGCCTTGATCGAAGCGCACTGAATGTCGTCCCCCGCCATGCTCAGATGCATACCGTCGATATGATTGGCATCGGCTAAGTTCCCCGAATTATCCACCAGTTGAGCCTTCGGACGCGCGAACTCCACGCGGGCCGTGCTGCTTGCCCAAGCTAAGCGGATGCGCGCGTTCACAGCATCGACCTGGGCATTGAACCCGGCGTAATTGGAGCTGACATTGGCAACCAACACCGGCTCATTGACCGGCAAGATTTCGCGGATCACCCATTTGCCAGTGGCCTGAGCCGCAACGCACTGATGCATGACGGCGATGTTGTTCAGCTTCGCTTCAAGCGGGTAGGCGTTGTAATAAGCGAAATTCGCCAGTTCATTCACGCCTGATGCCAGCACGACAGCCCCGGCCCTGTGGATCAGGCCGCCCCTGGAAAGCCGGTTCAGGCATCTGCGAAGGCTCTCACCACCAACGCCGAAGCCCTCGACAAATGGCCCAATCTTCCACGTCACCATGTCCTGCACGATGGAATCGCCCAAGACCATGATCGTGCCATTGAGGCAATGCGCCATCTTCCGATCATAATAGCCCAGATCCACCGCCGTGGGGACGGTGTCATTTGACGTATATCCGAGCGGATAAGGGAGGAGCGCCGTAGGCCACACACCGCCGAGACAATCAACCCCGGTTGGCATGGTGTAGGTCGACAGGCCGCCGCCGGGAATATTATCGAAAGCAGTAGCGATCGAGCGGAAGGTATCTCCAAGGGAGGTCATGCATTCCATCCATCAATTGGTACTGAGAAGCGAAGTTCCACCGGGACGGCGGAGCCAATAACCGTCCCAGGCACAGGGGTCACGCTATCGCGGCCGGCCGAGGCATAGCTGAGATTCACGACGTTCGAACCACCAAGCGCCAGAACATAGATGCTCTGCGTGCCGGCAACCTGGGATACTCCCACACCAACAACAGGCCTAAACGTATTCCAGTATGTATCGCAGACGACACCGCCACTGAGCCCGTTAAACCCCATCGTCATATCGAACGTCGTCGCAGTAACGGTACCGGTCATAAATGCCACTTCCACTTCCAGATTGGCGCCGACACGTCTTGATCGACATTGAATGCCGGTAGCGGTGCCGATCCCATTAAACGTTGGCGTGTAAGCCACCCACGGGGTCATGAATGAAACCGTGGGTAACGCGACGGCGACCTGATACGAGATCACCTTCCAATTGCCCGAGCCGAGTGATTGAACGACTGCACTATCACCGGCGGCGGTCGTGATATTGGCGCGCCCGGGCAAGATCATGGAAGTGGCATTGTAGGTTAGCGTCAACGCGGCCGAAAACGTCAGGAACCGCAGGGCACCGGCAGGGAGCGTACCAAAGGACGCGATTGTTGTCGTGCCGGTAATCGTAACCTCGGATGCAGCTACGATTGAAAGATTCGTCGTCGAGGCCGAGGCTATTGTTCCAGTGGACAACGCCAGCGTGGTTGCAGTTAATGCCTTGGGCGTACTGGCGCCGATAACCATGTTGTCTATGGTGCCAACGGTCGCCGGGTACACGGACACGAGGCCCGAGCCAGTCGGTGACACAATCACATTGTAGTTGGCCGGCGAGAGTGTAATAGCACTGCTTGCGGTCAGTGTAGTAAAAGCACCGCTTCCAGCGACAGTCGCCCCGACACTCATGTTATCCATGGCACCGGCTGTTGCCGGATTGATGGTGACCACACCGGAGCCTGTCGGCGACAGCGCAACGTTGGCGTTGGCTGGAGAAAGGGTTGTTGCGCCGCTGGCTGTAAGGGCCCCCGTTACCGTGAACGCTTTTGAGATCGTCAGCAGGTTGTTTGAGTGGGTTACGGTGACGTTGCCGTTGGCGAAGTTGATGGCTGCCCCACTGGCCAAGAATAGGCCCGACCATTGCAGGGTCGTTGACCCGAGCGATCCACCATTGTTAGAGACTGGCGTGATCCCTCCCGACGCGGAAAGGCTTGTAAAGGTTCCAGCCCTCGCCGTAGTCCCTCCGATGACCATATTGTCGATCGTGCCGGGACTCACCGGATTGATGTTGGTGATGCTGTTGCCGGCAACCAGCGGTCCAACGCTGACATTGTTCACCTGGATGAACAATCCGGTGGATGCCAACCACATATCGCCGTTATTGGGATTGGCTGGCGCGACACCTTGGTAGAGGCGAAAGCCGGAACTCTGTGCCGTTGACGCAGCGATAGACAGCTTCCCGACCATCGTGCCGCCCGCCTGATTGAGGGGCGTGTAGTCGAGATTGTCCTGCTTGTTGCCGAAGGCGTTGTTCCATTGGGCAGTCGTCGGAACAAAGCCGTAAGACCAGTTTGGATTCCAGCTCATTCAGATCAACCTCAGACAGTCGTGAGACGTTGGAATGCAACACGATTGACGAGCGTCATGGGTTGTGTTGCCCCTGAAACTTGGAAGCCCCACAGGTCGAAAACATCTCCGACCAAAACATCCTTGATTTCAGCGGCACCGCCGAAGAGCTGGCTAATAACCGTCGTGCTCAAGCGGAGAGAGCTCGAAGATAGTTCGTTGCCATTGTAATGGAGCCCAAAGGTAAGAGCCGTAGCTTGGGCTGAAACCATAGTGCCCCCAAGGGTGGCGAAGATGTTGTAGCGCCCAGCCCGCTGGCAAACCACGGTGTTCCCAGTCTGAACAAAATCGCCTTGGCCGTCGTCGGAAAACGACGTGATTGGCAACGTCGTGATGGTATTGTCCGCCATGCTGAAGGGCGAACCAAAGCTATACGCGGATGCGAAACGAGTGACGGATGTTAGTGAGATGTTTCCCGCGTCGACCCCTTGGAGCAGGAAGTTCGTGCCATCATAGACCGCGCCGTAAATCTTGCCGGTTTTGAGCCGGATGAGCGGCAAAAGGTTTTTGTTACCGAGCCCATTGGCGTTGAGGGTAAGTGCGCCGGTGCTGTCAGCCGTCGCCTTGAAGTAGATCACCGTACCGGCCGTGTAGGCAGGAAGCGCTGGCGCCAATGCCACCGTCAGGGCATTGGCTGTCCCGCCCGCGACGGCATAATTCCACTTTCCGGACTGCACATCAGTGGATATCGCGATCTGAACCCAGTTCACCCCCCCGGAATCCGGGTTCGTGATGTTGTCGTCGACTAGATTGAGCCACACCACACCTGCCGTCGAAGCACTGGCAAGCAGGGCTGATTTTGGATACCCGCCAACGGTTGTCGAGAATGTCCCGTCGTAGGTCGCAAGACCACCAGCACCCTGCCACTGACTCCAAAGCGTGATCTGCTTCAGAATGCCGTTCATATCCTGACCGAAGGGGGGCACGCCGCCCGCGCCAACGGGAAGGAAATTCATCGGCGGGAACCCCGTCGTAAGCGAGGCGGCACCGTCCTGAACACCGATCTGGGATGCCTCCGGTACTGGCCGCACGTAGCCGCCGCCAGCGCCGTTCGCAAAAGGGATGTTGAACCTTGCGGGAAGGTTGGAAAGTTTCATGACTGCCTCGAGGAGTTCAGAGAATGACGATGGCGGCCGCGACGCCGGTAGGCTTCGGCAAAACGCCTGAATTCTGGACGATGGCGAGTTCGACAGGGCTAAGCGGGAACTCGAACGTGTATGTCATCGTCATGGTTGTAATCGGCGAACCCGAGTAGAATGCCGCTTGATTGAAACCTTGGGCATTGACGGATTCCGCAAACCCGAACCACGTACCTTGCTGCTTGCCTTCGGTGACGTATGTGTTGCCACGATGAGGAAACAGATCCATCAGAATGCGGTTGATCGCCGGGATTGATCCGCTTGTGATGTTGGCTGCGGCCTTGGCAATGATCAGCGTTCGATAGGACGCATCGGATAGCGCGAAGTTATCGGTGAGCGTCTGACCTGAGTAGAGCGCTGACTGTCCGAAGGTGAATGAGCCTGGCAGCGCCTCGTCGTATCCGAACCAGTCGCCATTGACGACCTTCAGGACGCGATTGACACCAACAATTCGCCCCCAGCAATCTAAGCCGTATCCTTGGGCGGTATCGAGGTTCATCACCAGATCGAAGAAGGCTTCGATGTTTTGGGTCTGATCGACGTATTCGAAGATGTTTTCGATCAGCGTCGTAAGCACTGGTGAATTTGCGTACTGGCTGATGATTGTCTGCCAGACATCGAAGCTCGAAATGCCCCCGATCTGGCTAACGCCAATCTTGAAGAGCCCAACGCCATTCGACCCGGGAAGCGGCCCAGGCGGGTAATCCGGTCCTGTATCTGCCATGAGATCAGCTCAGCGTGACCGCAACATCGGCAGCCGTCACCGTTGGGATTTGGTTGATGTTGATACCGATCTCAAACAGGTTCGCTGCTACGGTCTGCATGGTTTCGGTCGCAACGGTCAGGCTGTTGCTCAGCGTGTAAGTGCCTGTGCCTCCTGTGCCCGTGCCCAAGGCGATGATGGATGTGCCAGCCACCACGGCACCCGAAGCATCAAGCACGTTTTGCCCAACGGCCAAGGTTCCCGATGAGATAGCCGAGACCGTCAACGTGTTGCCATTGATCGATCCCGTGAACGTGGCTGCCGCCGCATTTGTGGATCCGATCCTGATCGAGACAATCTGTGCCCACGGTCCAAGAAGTGAGATCGGAGCGTAGAACCGGCTCGCAAAGACTGGAGCACCGATCTTTGCTCGCAGACCGCCGTCGAGCCCGGCGAAAGCACCAACAATGGCATTTCGAATTTGTGTCGCGGCATCGGCCGGTACCAGCGTCGAGTTGTTGATGTTGACGTTGAAGATGATCCGAAGCGGGTTCGGAATTTGATATGAGACGGAGTATGCCGGATAGGGCGGCACATATCCGGGGCTCTGATCGAGGACGACGACCGAAGTATTGCCGTTATAAGCGCATCCCGGCGACTTCTTCGACCAGATGGCACGAACAATGTCATTGGGCGCTCCGCCCGCTGCCGCGACATAGAGCGAGTTCGGTAGCAACGACACTCCGCCAATCACCTGCGGGGCGTTGCTGGTGTTCTCGGTAACGTAGGCGTCAATAACGCCAGGAACCGTCAGAACAGCACCCAGAACCGATGGAAGAGTTCCGATGGAATTGTGAGCGACAGATGCGGCGCGCCTTGCTTCGAACGCGGCTCGTGATTCCACATTGTTGCCAAGCACGCCGGCACTTGGATTGTTGATCGAATCCCAACCAGGAATAGATTGATAGACCTGATTGAGCGTATCGGCGGGGCATGGGATCGGACCCGGAAGAACGCAATCGAACGGCAACGTGATCTGTCCCGAAACCGGGATGACCCCGTCTTGGGTGCAGACATAGCGATTGCCGTCCGCCGCAACTGCCAAGGCCCCCTGCGGGATCARCACGCCCTGTAGGCCGGTGCAGAGACATTGAACCGTTGTTGGCTGCGCCGGATTGCGCGAGATGAAGTAGATGCGCGCCAGCGCGTCCTGATAGCGGCCAAAGGCGAAGGCCGGATCGAACATCTGGGTCAGAAAGAGAAAATCGGCATCGGTGTTAAGAACAACAGCCGCTTCGCTCGATGCAAGCTGCCCTTGAGGCGTCTCCAGGGACGGATTGAGGCCGCCGCCAAAGGCAGAGTTGATATCCGCCTGCACGCCGTCCAACACTTGCTGCGAGGACGGAATGACAAAACCCCGCGGCCCGAACGTCGGGCGCGGCACATTGGACGTTGTTGCCATCAGAACGAAGCTGCCGTGACGTTGCCGTTGCTGTCTTTGACCTGAACCTGGCCCCGGACGGTTCGGTCAGTCCATTCCGAGATGTAGGCGACTGCCGAGACGACGCCCGGCACGGTCATTGCCGACCGGACGAACCACGCCTTCATCAAAGAGATCGGCGGAGCCTGCCCCAAAATCTGATCGAAATACGGAATGCCCGGTCGGGTATCGAAGTAGAGTTCACCCTGAAACAGGCGGATTGCGCTCGCCGCATCTTGGGCCAAAGCGTAGGGTTCAGCGGCCAGTGCGATATTGCCCGACGCATCAATCTTCAAATCCCATGCGCTGGGCTCAAGCATCAGCGTCTTCATCTCAGGTTCCCGGAACAGGCTGTGCCGTATTGCCACCACCCGGAACGACACCGGAGTGGAGATGATTAAGCAAGGAAACGTAGCCGCCACCGAAGCCCGCGACAACGTCGCCGGTCACGTGTAGCGTGCCGGTGATCTTGATGATGCCGCCAGAGTTCATCTCGATCACGTTCCCGTTCTTGTCGGCCACAGTCACGCCATCGGCGCGGAAGTGAACGAATTGATCCGGATTGTTCGGATTGAGCATCCCGCGCTGGTAGACGCTGTCGGCTAGATTGTGGCGCCGCTTGCTGCCCGGATTCGACTGAGCACCATCGTTCGATTTCAGTGCGGAGATGTCACGATCAGCGACCGATACCAGACCGACATCGCCGACGACCGGATCATTGATGATGGCGTTGCCGCCACCCTGGTTTCTGGAGACGGCGACGCCATAGATGATGCCGTGATCGGTCTTCTTGCCAACACCATCGGTCTGATTGACCATGATTTGCACGTCGACTGTCGGGGGCTTGCCGACGCCACCACCATGTTTGGCAATGACCTTGACGGGAATGTTTGTCCGGACTTGTGCCAGTGCCTGTCGAATTTGAAACTCGACAGTGTTGCTGTCGCCGGCAGCGTCGGAAACGCCCTGTTGACCGAAAAAGCTCTCACTCATCCGACCGTCTCCGACATTTGATAGCAGCTCACGATCGTGAACCATTTGCCTTTCGGCACCTCGGCGTCGAGGTAGTGGAATAGCTGACCGACCTTCCACTTCCCGCGTGCCGATGTGAGATCAGACTGGATTTCGACCTGCCCGCCCATCTTGTACGCCGGGTTGAAGAGACACTGACAAATGACCTGGGCCTCATTAAACATCGGATATCCGACGAGACCGGTGGTCGGAGAAATCAGTACCGCCTCGCCCTGTCTCGGTTTTCCGGGCGGGGAGATTGCGAGTGTTCCGCGATCAATGATCCATTCGATGCCAGCATCTCGGGCGATATTGGCGGCTTGTTGGAATGGCGTTCCCGCATAATACGGGTTGGCCAGTTTCACACTGACGCCGTTGCTCTCGAAGGTGAGGTTCATCTGGCCGGCGATCTGGCTCATCATCTGAGCGACATCGCCACTGCCGTTGATCGACATCGGCGTCGCCGGTTTGACCTTGTCAAATCCACCAGGTACGGCCTGGATACGAAACGCCACTTCCGGCATTGCTCGCGCATCGACGAATGCTCGAAAAATCTGGCCTTGGAAGACAAGATGCATTCCCATCTCATCATCGCCAGCCTGCACAGTAATTGTGTTCAGTAGCGACTTATTCAGATCCCTGCCGACGTTGCTCAGTTGGTTCATCAGGCTAAGGGGAAGCCCGTAGATTGCCATCTGCATATTGGACTGGCTGAAGCCGCCGTTGACTTCGATGATGCACGACGTGCGCAGGCCTTTCAGCGCTGCAGTGTTACCGCCGCCGATGCTGAATTGTCCGCTCGCCAGCGAGATGTCCGTCACGATGCGCTTTTTCGTGAAGGACATATGGAGTTCCGATCAATGAGCGTGGCTATTTTGTAAGGTAGTGCTTGACATATTTCCGTAAGCTGGTACCTTACAGAAATGATCGTGTCGTTCCGAAACAAAGCCCTGCAACGGTTCTTCGAGACCGGAAACCCACGCGGTCTGAGTGTTCAGGATGACAAGCGAGTGTCCCGCATCCTGCGCGCGCTTGAAGCTGCGTCTGCACCGGAAGACATGGACCTTCCTGGCTATCGTTTTCACGGCCTCTCAGGTCAGGACAAGGGCCGCTATTCGGTCCGCGTTACCGGCAATTGGCGCATCACATTCGGCTGGGACGGCGAACACGTCACCAACGTTGAATTAGAGGATTACCACTGATGACTACATCATCTCCTATCAAGCGCGGGCTTCCCCCGATGCATCCGGGGGAACTTCTGCGCGAAGACATCATTCCTGCGCTGGATAAGTCCAAGACTGAGATCGCAAAGATGCTCGGCATCAGCAGACAGACGCTCTACGACATTATCGACGAGAAGCAGCCCGTGACCGTCACGATGGCCCTCCGGTTCGGAAAATTGCTCGGAAACAGCCCGTTCTTCTGGCTGAATCTCCAGCAGGCATATGATCTGGAACGGGCCGAACGCGAGGTTGATGTCTCGGCAATTCCGACTCTTAAGGTCGCCTAGCCCGACTACTTCAGAATCTCCAATCCAACGGATATGGTTGTCCCCATCTCAACGGGGGCAACCATGGTTTTTGCTCGGATTCTGACTACTCTTCTCGCGATCGTAGCAGGCGTACTGTCCGCCGCTGCAACCGAAATCCCGCCTGGCAAGGTGGGAAACTATGAATACTGCCTTCGAATGCTTGGCGGCGCCACACCCGAGGCAGCCATAGTCAACTGCAATGGCACCTTCAGCCCTTATGTTTCCATATGCCAGAGCAAGGGCCACACCCAGTTCGCTTGCACTCAAGACGCGACTGCAATGGCCTATGCCGTGTTCTGGGAAGGCGCAAATGAGCGCTGCCGAGGTGGAACTGAAGAACCGGCGACTTCCGACGCATGTGACGAACGGCAGGTCTATTCTGAAAAGCTCCAAAGCATGCACTGGTGTGAAGGACATGCCCCAAACCAGCGATCGATGCTTAACTGGTCCCGCTGTGACTGATCAATCAGGGCCCGATTTCATCGGGAAAGAGGTACGCCAGCACATACCTCGATCCGATGCCTGAGTATTCCGGATCGTTCGTTCCCTGGGTATCGATCCACATCAGATCACCCAGGAAGCCGAGATACGCATCTCGCACGATCCGGTTGGCACGTTGGCAAATCACGCCCATCACCATCGGTGAGTTGTCAACCAGAAGGTCGAGGAACAAGCCTTGATCCTTTTGATAAATGTTGAACTGGCATTGCTGGTTGTTGAGTTGCACCCGGACCGCCTGGTTAGGCACGGCTTGAAGCGGAACAATCAGCATCAGAATGGCCCTGCTGGAAGTCCGCTAGCACCGAATTGTGCTGCGGTTGGCGCAACGGGCTGAACCGGCCCTCCATTGACCAGCCCCGCAACTGTCGGGCTTTTCGTTGCGGAGAACATGCCACCACCGGCTTCTCTGATTTCGATCACGGTCACATCGACCTGCATCAGACCAACACCGTTCGTTGCGGTCTGCGCATAGTCGTAGCGTTCGATATTTGCGTTCAGATAGACCCTTGCCGGGGTCACGATGTTATAGAGCTGCAGATCGCCTGCTATCGCCGATATCGAAGATAGCAATGCCTGCTGCCGAGCTTCATTGCCGCCGGCGGCGAACCGGAGCCTCGTGCCATAGGGCACTTCGACCTTGTCGTAGCTCTCGAATGAACCGCGCTCGACGGGATAGTCAGAGATCGCCCACTGCTTCCGGAAGTCGAACGCGGTGATGCTGTCGGCAATCACGACCGGAATGCCACCGCGATAGATGCCCCATGCCGATGCCCTGCCTCGAAATATCAGGGAAAGCGCGTCGGCGAGGAGGAGTTCAAGAGCCATCAGGTCGGACCAAAGTTCGCCGCCGTGGCATTGGCGGAATGTTTCATGCGCTTGTCGATATCGCCCCAAATGGCATCGGCAATGCCGTGCGGATCAGAGGCTTGGGTATGGATGTTCATGTTGCCGATCGATGTGTTCGAAGACACGCTGTTGGCGTAACGACGGTTGTCGTTGTTCGCTGAAGAGATTGCCGCCGAGCCTTTGGCGCCCGTGGCAATCCCCGGCTGTTCCGGTCTCAACAGATATGAATCCATTCCGCGCATACCGCCGGCCGTCCTGCCGGTGAAATTGTCTACGCCAGTTCGCGGATTGTAACCCTCAGCTCGTTCAAACCGGGAGGCGGCAATAGCGCCCTCGCGATCATTGCGAGCCGTGCGAAGTGCTGATTCAGACCCACCGCCAGCCTTGCCAGAGTTGATCTCCTTCAGCACATATTTGACTTGCGTCTCGAAATCGCGCCAATCCTTGCCGAGTTCGCGAGCGTGCTGAAGCATTCCGGCTTTCCGAGAGCCGAGCCATTGGGCAATCCCAGTTGCGCCGATAGAATTAACCGACGACGGACCACCAGAGGCCTCGACATTCATCCACCGCGAGATAAGTCCTTTTGCACCATGAGGCGACACGCCGCCCTCTGTCAGCATCTGGTAGGCTTGACGCTGCCGGTCCTTCGTCCACCAACCTCGTTCACCGGCACTTCGACCGCTGACGGCAAAATCGCTGCCACCGGCGAGGCCTCCGCCGCTCGCCCCAGCCGAAATCAGACTGCCACCAGAACCCATGGGGCCAGCGGACGCGCCAGACATGGCTCCGGTGATCCCCTTCCAGAGATTTGACCAGAAACCACCGCCGCCAACTTCGTTGGAGACCGGCATGACCGGAAGCGGGTTTGACTTCGAAACCGGGCGACCGTCGACTGGACCGTTCAAGAAGCCGTCGAGTGAGTTTTGTCGCTCTCGATCACCACGATCGCGGCCGGGACCACGCCCATGGGGACCAGAACCTGGTCCCTCCGGAATGCCGCGCATCTTCGCCCATTGGGCGACCCATTCGTCGGCGCGCGGATCATCACGCCAGCTACCCGCATTCTTTGCACTGTCACCCGATAGGCTGAGCATAGCTATCCATGGGGAAACACGGCCAAGAAGGCCGCGCGCTAAGCCACCAATACCTGCACCACCGGCCGCGGCAGCCCCTCCACCCGCTGCGGCAGCACCGGCACCACTCGCAATGGCCCCGCCGAACAGGAACTTTGCCGCCTTGCCACCAGCCCATAGGCCGAACATGATTTCGAGCGCGTTGGTGAGACCACCAACGGCATCGGCGGCAGACTTGGCGCCGTCACCGAAACTCTTCAAACCAGCGCCGACGGCGTTCCAGTCGATCTTCGCCAGATAGTCAGCGAACTTGGCAACCTTGTCGGAAATTTCGCTGGCGAGCCAATCCTTGTTGGCACCCAACCAGGCCGTCATCTTGTTGATGAGATCGGTGATCGGTGGTCCGGCCAACTCATAGAGCTTGTTGATCAGCGAACCGACCTGTTGGGTCAGCGTGAACCAGGCATTCTGAAGGTCTTGCGCTGCCTTGATCGCCCGGCCGGACGGCGAAATCGATTTTTCGATTTCGGCGACGTAAGCCCCAACGGCTGCACCTTGATCCTTCATCAGGGCAAATGTGCCGGGGTCGATGCCAAGTTCTTGCGCGATGTTGAATGCGCGGGCTGGATCGGTTGCCGCCAAATTCTTCAGCGCGGCCGAAGTCTGCTCTAGAAAAGCGATCGGGCCCTTATCGGTCGAGATCAGCCGGCCGGTAGCTGCTTCAAGCTGGTAGAACGCCTGCGGCAGTGCTTTGCCTTGAAACCGCAAGTCATACAGCGCCTTGCCCATGCGCTGGATGGTTTCGGCCGTGACCTGCCCAGTACCGCCGAAACGCTGCGCCGCAGCCTGCCACGCCGCGACTTGCTGCGGCGATTCCGCCATGTTGGCGGAGAACCGGCCCAACTCAGAATTGGCCAGGGTAAGGCCGCTGATGAGATCGGCAAGCGAACGAGAGCCCGCAATGACGGCAAAGAGCGTGATGACTTCGCGGGCCATCTTCTGGATGCTGGCGGCAACTTTGTTCGAAGCCGCTTCGACATCCTTGCCCGATTTGACGGCCTGATCCCGTGTCTTGAGAAATGCGGAAGCAGCTTCCTTTTCGCCCTTTTTGAAGTCCTTCGGATCGAGCCGCAAGGCCACGATGAGTTCGTCGATCAAAACGCCCATCAGGTTTCCGTTTTCTTGTGAGAATTGATGATGCGTCGGTTATGGCCGTCTACCGTCGCGACCTCGAGCAAGTCGTAGACGTCCTCGACGCCAAGCCACTCATCAAGGTCGCGCAGCGTGGCCAGCTTCTGGGAAAGAACCGCGCCTATCACTCGTGAAACGTTGGCGTACTCAATCAGGCCTTCGTCGTAGGCGTCGCGTCCGAGGTCGGCTTCGATGCGGCGCCGCCAAGCGAAAAACCCACATGCAATTCAAGCACCTCCCGGCGCAGATTGATGCGGGTCATCACTTCCTCGATGTCGTCTTCTATGAGGTTGCGCACGACATTGACGTTGGCTGGATCAGGCCTGATCTGGATGCAAGACATCATTTCGTCGAGCAGGGGTTCGGCATCATCCCAGTTGGATGACAGCAAAGCGCTGACGCCCATGACGGCGATGCCCTGCATGCCCTGCCCGGCTGCCTGCCCAATGTCGATACCAGAACGGGCCACGCTGAGAAGCGCACGCATGGCCCACTTCTCGGCCTGGCTGGCCGGCATCTCCCGAATGACGAACACCTTGCCAGCATCACGGCTGATCTCGCCGATTGGTTTCCCGTCGGCATCAATCTGGCGATCATCTGAGATCGTAACTGCTTTGACCTTACGCGCCATGGATCAAGCCTCAGATCGGGTTTGCCGTGACCCGCTCCCAGCGGATCATGTAGCGCCGGGGCTGCAAAATCCGCGCCGCTGTCGGGAGTGGCGATTTGTTGACCAGATACCCTTTGGTCGAGACATAGGTACGATTGACCGATGTCAGAGTAGTCTGACCATTGGCAGTGAACACATCCCGGTTGTTGATCATTGCCGCCGCCCATTGCTCGAAGATGAAGTTCGAAACGGAATCAGCTTGCAGCGAGAAATTCTGCTCAACCGGGGTGAAGACAAAACCGCCAGAGAGAAGGCCGTCTACACCCATTGCAGTTTCGACGACTTCCTGCTCGGCAGCGTCATAGATGTTGTCGGCCGAGAAGCCTTGGATGCGCTGCGGTACCGGGAACAACCCCGGAATGGTAAGCATGATGATGGCGTTGGCCGCCGTAATGGAGGACATGCGAAATCTCCCGATCTAGGGCGGTTGGTTACTGGACGAGGATAGATGCAAGGTCGATGTGCTGGACCGAGCCGCCGTCCATATACCAGAAGGAAATCGGCGGCGATTGGCGGGCCTGCCTGACGATCGGAGCGGCGTCCTTGACCTGCAGATACCAGCCCTGGATTTGCAGCGTGTCGCTGACAGGAAGGCCGGCGGCAGTGTTCACAAGCGAGGCCTGCTGGGCCGACAGAGTGACATTGGGCCGTATCGCGCCGAAGTTCAGTCCGGCGTTGATCGGGTCCATGCAGGCCTGCCGGATCAGTGCGTACCCATCAGGGTTGTATGGGACAGATTTCGCATTCGCGAGCAGGTTCATCAGGGCTAGCTGGAGCGCATTGTTCAGCCAGATCTGATTCTCATAGCTGTCCAGCCACTGGAAGATGCCTGAGACAGTACCGTTCTGGAACTGGCGGAATTGCTGGTTCGCCGTCGCGTAAGCGCCGTAAAAATTGTACGAGTTCGCGATCAGATTGCTGGCGACCGTCGCTGTGGTGACACCGGCGACAAGACCGCCCTGCCCCTTGAAGGCGAAGGTGATCCGGCCATTGGTAGCCTGGAAATCGATCGATGCCGCGGCACCGCACACGAAGGCGTCGATGCGCTGCACATCGGTTGCCAAGACATAGATCGGGCACGTGCCGTTGTAGCCAGCCTGAGCCAGTAAGTACCCGAAGCTCGTGGTGGCCTGAGCGGAAAGCGTCGGCGTCACATCGGTATCGAGAGAGACATAACCCCAGCGCTTGTTCTGTGCGTTGGTCCACTGGGCGAAAGCCAATTTCTGCTGGCAGCCGTTACCACCATCAGGATCGAAGATCGTCATGAAGTTCGCCCAGTTCTGGGTGAGATTGATGGTGTTCGTCATGAAGGCGGCAGGTGCCTGCGGAGCGCTACCCTGCGAAAGGATGGCACCGGTGTCGACAGTCAGGAAAACCTGCGGGGCTAGCGAGCCAGTTGCGAAAGCCACAGTAGAGCCGATGCCGACTGACCCGGAGGTGATGATGAAGCCACCGGAGATCGTGTCATAGGAAACGCTCAGCGGTGCGCCTGTGGCCGTGATCGTGGTGCTTGCGGCGGTCTGGGTCAGGTTGACGTAGTAGGTACCGACAAGGCCTGTGCCAGTGCCAAGACCCGTGATCTGCGTGTTGGCGGTCACACCGGTGCCACTAATCGCCTGCCCGACGGACAGAGTACCAGACGAGACGGCCGAGACGGTCAACGTGCCATAGGCTGCCGTGACAACGGTGCCATCGGGAACTGACTGGGCCTTCGACACTGCATAGGTGCCGAGCCCACCGGTGGTGCCCGAAAGCTGAGACACGATCACCGTGCCAACCGTCACGCCGGTGCCACTGATCGCCGCGCCGGGCACCAGATTGCCCGACCCGATAGCGGTCACTGTCAGCACGTTGCCAGCGATGTTGCCGGTCACGGTAGCGGTGCCGGCAGCAATGGCGCCGGTCACGCTCGCCGCCGAAGGCAGAGTGTTGTTCAGCGCGGTTGCGATGATGGCGGCAGCCGACGAATAGCTCGTCGCGGCAGCCAGACTCACCGATGCATTCGAATAGGTATAACCATCCACGACCACCGAAAGAGCGCCAGTGAGCGCCTGAAGCTTAGGAATGGTCAATGTGTTGACCGGACCACCGCGCAAATAGGCCGAGGCACCAGCGGCGGGGAACCGGGTGAACAGGATGGCCGCAGGCTTCTGGGTCGAGTTATCGAAGCCCTGGAAATAGACGTTCGCGATCCCGACTTCGTCCGACGACGGGCCGAAATACTTTGATACGGAAGTGCCATCATTCGGGAACGACAGCACTTGGCCGACGGGTACGCGGGTGTTCAGGGTCAGCACCAGCCCGTTCATCACGAGCGAGTTGCCGCCGGCGTTGAGAACGTTCGGAATCACGTTCACAAGAAGGCTTGCAGGTATCGACGACAAGGGTTTGTTCCTTCTCAGGTGGCCGGATAGGCCGCTTCGACGTTGATGAGTGTGGGCTGCAACTGATCCGCGAAGTCCTGCGGCGTTTGCAGTGTGATGTTGGCTTGTAGCCGCGCATCGATGACCCAGCGGTCATCGACTTGCTGCTCGCCGGTCCAGAACGGGATTTGCTTCGGATCGTCCGCATGGATCGGGGCGACGCCGGTGTTCAATGCAGCAAAAGCCGCGACTGCATATTGGTCTCTAAATAGCGTCGTGATGGTCTGAGCGTTGTCGGCGGAGTTGTCGCCGTGGACGTCCAGTTGAATAGTGATTTCAGTTGGTTGTAGAAAAGTCTCAAAGCCCGATGCGAGTTTGCCAGAGCCAACCGTTTGCGCCGGGCTGACTTGGTAGGTTCCGATGCCACCTGTCCCTGAAACGATTGCCGCGACTGTAGTGCCGGCGGCAACACCGACGCCAAAGACGGTCTGCCCTACGGCTATCGTGCCGAATTGAACGGCCGTCACGGTCATGACTTGGCCGGCAATCAATCCGGTGAAACTGACATCGGTATAGGTATCGACGTTGGTCGAGAGCCGGCGACGTCCGATTGGGTTCATCACTACGTAATCGGGTGCCTTCGGCGGCGGCACTCGGTTCACCTGTGCCCGCACGACTTCAACGCCAGAAGGCAGGATCGAGATCAGGAACGACCGTAGCGCGGTCAGTACCGCCGTCTCGGTCAGCGCTGGCGCGATGCTCACCCGGCCAGCCTGTAGAAGGCGACGTTCAGTTTTGCGCCGGCCGTCTGCTCGATGAAGCGCAGTGCGCCCAGATTGGCCGAGAACAGAAGTGGCGCATCAGCCACCGCCATGGTCATGCCGATTGCCGCCGTGGGAGCCGTGCCATCGTCCCGCCAACGGACCGCCAACGGACCGCCTGAGCTTCGCAGTCGATGAGCGCAACATTCGCGCCTGGAGGCACGGTAAGTGCTGTAGACGCGGCAAGGCTCGTGATCTGCTGATATCCGAGCGGCGCGTAGGATTGAGAGAACATGTGCCGTTCCTATGGTGAGACCTGGAGCGTCAGAGCCACTTTTGACCAATCGGGCCAGCGTTCGAGGACGTGCGCAGCGAGCCACACATTGCCCTCGGGTAACGTTCCGTTTGGGAATACGAAGAGATCGCCGCCAGCCCCGACATTGCGAACGACACCCATAGCCACACCGTTGAGATAAACGGCACGGTCAACGCCCTGGATGTTGAGACCGTCGAGCAAACGAAGATCCGAGGACGTTAGAGCTTGGACCTGAACAGAGATGGCGAAATCGGAGTAAGCCGGAATCTGCGATCCGTCGGGCGCCGTGGTGTATCCCGTTGAACGTCGCAACGTCGCGGGGACAAACGGGTTCACCGCACCAATTGCCGGCGCTACAATCCCATGAAGGTTCATTGCTTGGCCTACTTCACGCGCCAGTCGACGCTGTTCAGCATGTGGCTGGTTTCGATGAGCTGCTTGTCGTTGCCTTTGCGGGCGATGGTCGCCTCGCTGAGCGGAGGCCCGACATATTCGACAATCGCGCCTTGAAGCTGGCCCTTGATCGCTGCACCGGTCTGCCCGAGGGTCTTGTCGGCGTTATAGCCGTTTTCGACGAGCAACCCGCCGATGGCGTCCGGCCATTCCTCAGACTTCGCCTCGATCATGCCTCGGAAGAACGGGCGCGGCGGTGACTTCTCATTGCCGAATTCGTTCATCGCCGCCACGAAGGGAACGGAGGTGCCATCCGGATAAGTCGCTCCGGCGAGGAAGCCGATCTCGACGCTCGACGCATTGCTGACGCTCTGCGCGATTTCGGCCAGCTTGGCGGCGAGTTTGTTGCCGCCGCTGAACGCGACCATCAGCTCTTGGCCTTGGAGCCCTTCAGCGGCAGCACCTGTAGTTCTTCGGGCTTAGCCGGTTCTTCGGATTTCGCTTCGGCCTTCAATAGATCGGCAGTGGCGAGAGCGTCATCAGAAGCGGGCTCCTCGGAGGCCGGCGCCACAGATGCTGCGGCAGCCGCAGGCTCATCGCCGGCATGACCCGCTGGATCAGTTGCGCCCCCGTCATCTGCGACGGGCTGATGATCGGGCTCTGTCACTGCCGCCGGTTCAACTGGGGCCGCAACGGTCACATTTGCGATGTTCATCACCTGGGCACCGCCAGCGAGAGCTTCATCGATACGATCGAGGCGAGCCTCGACGATGGAAAGCCGATCCTCAGTCTCGATCTTGAAATCGCGCACTTCCTTGCGAAGCGCATTGAACATCTGTTCGTCCATGATCTTCATCCTGATTTACCGATAGGGGAACGGCGTTGGCGGCGGCGCTGGATAGCTGAACCCGCCAAGCCAGTACGGACGGGCAAGCTGCCAGAACAGCGCGCCGTATGTGGTTTGGGCGTACCAGGCCTGGGCCAGGCTCGTGGTGAACTCGACGTCCACCGAGACACTGCCCTCGGTCGCACTGGAGATGCGGCCGACCAGACCCGTTGCCGGGCTACCGACTACGCCAAAGTTGAGTTTGCAGAGATGCGCAACCATCAGCCACAGGAAGTTGGTCTGTTGCTGAGGATCGATCACATTTCCGATGAAGCCGGCAATGGCTTGCTGGGCACTCGGCAGAATTCTCGCCGTGATCTGAGGTTCTGTCACGTTCGAGAACTCAGGATAGGCCGCAGCCCATGCTGCATAATCGAACGTGATAGCCATGTCAGACCTCAGGCCGCAGCGGTTTCGACGCGGCGCTTGAACTCGGGGATCGGGTTCTTCGGATCGTGCGGCTCGAAACCGACACGTTCGCCGACATGATCCTGGGTGCGGGCCTTGATGTCGCCTGCCCGGGTCATGACCATGATGTTGCCCGACTTCACGGCCGGATGATCGGCGTTCTGCTCCATCCATTTGTCCATGAAGTCGGCATCGACGTTGTAGGTCAGCGCGTAGCCGTTCATGATCAGGTTCGGCGCGGCGCGGTCGACAGCGTGAGACCATCCGTTCAGGGTGATGGTATCACCCACCTTCTCCCACACCGGCACGTCTCGCGAGCCGCCGCCCATGACGGGCTCCGGACGGCTCGTTTGACGCTGGAGTTGGAGAACCAGCCCATGCGGGAGGCGGCAAGCCACGGTTACCGTTTTCGCCATGGTGAGTTTCCTTTTTACGATACTAGATGCCTTCCGGCATCGAATTGGACTTCGCAAGGTTGATAGACGCGGGGACTACTCTCAAATTCGTGTGAACGTGCAGACCGCTGCAAGTCTTTCCTCGAAGAGGATAGATATGATCCACATGATGCGAGATGCCGGTTTCGCGAGTAAGGCGATCAGCTTCCGCATAGATCTCTGCGATCGCATTCATATCAGCCCAAGAGGGTGTTCTTGCCTTTAGGTCAAATTCACGTTGCCTAGCGTTGGCAATGTAACAAGCTCGATTTTTTCGGTAGTCATTACGCCGTCTTTCACGGATTATGTCGCCGTTGCGAGCCCGTGAATTCTTTCGCCACTGCTTGAATTTTTCAGGATTGCTCACGCGATCCGCTTTGGCCCTGATTTTTCGATCGGCAGCAGTTTCTTGGTAGGCAGATCTTTGCTTTTCCCGAATTCTCGGTCGGTGTTTGGCATAACCTTGCCGTTGAGAGAGCTTTTTTCTCTCGATTTTCTCACTTTCGGAGAAAGCGAACTCCCGACGATTTTCAATGGAGGCTGCCCTGATCTTATTCCCATGATACCGGAGCGTGTTGGCTCCAGTGCATTCGAGAGAACAAAATCTGGACTTCTTTTCTCGGCATGTCGGCACATCGTATGGCGATCCACATTCCGCACAAACCAACGAAACAGTGGTTGTGCGACGAGGTTGAATACGGCGCCATTCGTATAAGCAAGCCATTGAACAGAAATTGCTAGGCTCTCGCCATGCCGGGACATAGTACGAATTAGAGCAGTTCTGACATGATTTATCTGTTCCAGACTTCTTTGACATTGATATACTCGGAAATCAATCTTTGAACTCCGAGTATACCATATTCGTTTTCCCGTTCAAACGCCCAATAGCTGCGCTACTGCCGCTGGGTATCTAATGACCGCACCCCAACTACCCGCCGTCTTCTTCTGCTTCCAGGCCGAGAGCTCGCGAACGATGGCATGATCCCGGGATTTTTCATTGAAGGAGCAGAAGCCGGTGTCCTGACCGTCGAAACGATCGGCGATGAGCTGGACGACATTGCCGGCACCGGTGGCATAGCGCGGCGAGGTCTTCACCTTCAGCTTGGGGAAGTTCTTGGCCAGAAGATCGGTGACATTGACGCCGAACGAGTTGGTCGAGGTCATGGCCACGGCAGAGCCCGGAGGCAGCGCCAGGGTCATGTCATCAGTCGCCTCAACACGGCCGGCGGTCTGTGCCACCAACTTGTTGAAGATGGCCTGGATGTCCGCGAACACTTCATTGGCCGTGGCATTGATGACGCCGGCGCCCGTGATCCAGGTCACGCCACCCGCTGCCTTCGTGGCCGGGGTCAGCGGAGCCGACAGGGCCGGATCATTGAGCAGGCCATAGTTCTGCAGACCAGCAACACCGTTGTGATAGGTGTAATCCTGGAACTTGCTCAGCGTTAGTGCGGCCGACATCTGCTTTTCAGCAACCCAGTTCAGCTTTGCCGTCGCCATGCGAGCCTGTTCAAGATCGCCATATTCGATGATGGTCTGGAACAGATAGGACTGGCGCTGCGGGAACGTGGCATTCGCGTCCGACATGCCGACATTGTTCTGGTCGCCGTAGCTGGACACCTCACCGGTGTTTTCCACGACGAGGAACATGGCTGTCTGGGTCGTCCAGTCGCCTTCCTTGCGTTCGCCGAGGATGTCAGCGCCCTTGTTGGGAGACTGAAGAACCCGGATCACTTCCGGATCGACATAGGTCGTGAACAGCGCCGGGACACCGCTGGAGCCGGGACCAACGGCGAGCGTCGGCTGGGCATCCAGTGCGACCTGATAGTTTCGCTTGTAATCGAGCGGAAGGTAGTCCTGAGCGAGGACGACAATACCCCAGTCCTGCTCAAGGCGGGTGAAATCAACGTGCTTGATCATGGCTGCCTCGCTTAGATCGTGTCGGTCATTTTGATGAGTTCCGACGCAGCACCAGCGGTGGCCGCATAGAACTTGGTCTCGATGCTGCCGGCGACAGTGGCGCCAGCGGCTGCGAAGGAGATCACACCAGTCGTGAGATTGGCGAACGCCTTCATGCCGACCGTGGCCGCACCGGCGCCGGCATTGTTCACCCAGACATCACCGCCGTTGATGATATCGCCGGCCGGGAAGCCGGATGGGATCGTGTTGCCGAACTCGGTCAGATACGTCGTGATGATGGCCTGTTCGGTCCGGATCACGATACCAGTGGGCAAACCCGAACCGGTGTTGTTCAGGAGCCGCGGAACGCCATTGGTGTCATTGGCCGTCCATGCGAACAGACCGACGGTGACGCCATTGGCACCGGCGCAAAAGCCGCCTTCCACGGTAAGAGCCGAATGGCGCGGATTGACGGAGGCGACCTGACCGGCAACGGCCGGCGCCTGGGTGAGATTGACCTGCCTCTGGAACATTGCTGGATCTCCTTACTTGAGGCGGCCGGCGTTCGGGAAACGCTGCGAATAAGCGTCCTGAGCGGCGGCATCCATGGCAGTGGTGACGGGAGCGGCGGAAGTCGAAGGCACGGGGAGAGCCTTCAACAGGGAGCGATATGCCGAGGGGTGAAGACCCGCGATATCGATCTTCATGGCATCCAGGGCGTGACGATAGACCTTGTCGGCGCTGTCGCAGGCCACGGCGATTTTGCCGACGTAGGGGCGAACCTCGTCCTCGGCGATGCGGATGTCGTTGAACTGTTTCCGAACACGCTTCTCGACGGCTTCGGCAGAGGTTCGGATCGCTTCATCCATGGCGGACTTGCTGACCTTCTCCTCCTTGTCGTCCTCATCATCCTCGTCTTCGGCGACTTCCTCGCCGTCGTCCTTGGCGCCCTTGGCCTTTTCGTCTTCTTCTTCGTCCTCGGCCTTCTTGTCTTCATGCTCCTCGTCTTCGCCGCGAGGCTCCATTTCGTCCTGGGCGATGAGCGTCTTGATCACCTCGTCGATATTGGCGTCTGCCGCCAGTTTACCGTCGAGGGCAGTTTTGAACGCCGCGACCCTCGCCGCGCGCGCCTTTGCTTTCGGCGAAGTCGCCATTGTGATGTTCTCCATGGGACGTGGGGTGAGTGCGCTATCTTGGACAAGAACGTCCGGGCCTGCGCGGCCCTGCTCAACGAGGGCTAAATGATTACCCCCGATGTCTCTCATCGTGCCGTCAAAAGCTTCCCCATCCGGCGTAGTGCCCGGTGTCATATCCGGGCGGTATCGATACCCGGCTGAAAGCTCTCGTTGTTCGTCGGTCTCGATCAACTCGATTGCCTTGCCATCCCACACCGTCAACGGCGCGGTGAGATAGGGCGCGTCGAAGCTGACCGGGCTTCCGATTGTGCCGACGGTTAGTTCCTTGGGATGATCATCGGCGTTGACCGGCTTGTGGCGGATCAAGAGCGGCTTGCCCTCAAAGCTCGACGCGGCACGCGCCAGTTCCTTGGGATCACGATACAGCCGGTAGATGTGCTCTGGATCGAGGCCAAGCCGTTCGAAATCTGGAACCTCACGGCCATAGTATGGGTTGACCACCGCCTTGCTAATCGGGGTCCGCTCGACGTGGAGGTGGCCGTCGGCATCGATCGAGCGAACCGTGGCCCGGTCCAACGCGATGCAATCCTGCGCACCCTTCACGCGATCCAACCAGTTGTCATCGATTTCCTCGAAGACCTCGGGTCCGAATTCCAAGGGGCCGTCATATGGCGCGACCTTGGTCAGATCGACGCCCGCTCCGAAATAGGTAATCGTGACGTGCGGCCTATATTGCGGCCAATCCCAAGATGCGCCGCCGTCCTCAAAGGTGCGGTGGCGTTCCGCGAGTTCGTCACTCTGAAACAGAAGGCAGACCGCTCCCTTGTCACCAAGCTCCTCGACCGATCGGGGGCCGAGGATGGCGACGGCAGTGTTCTCGCGCGGCTTGAACCGGTCCCAATCGACCGGCTCGTTGCTGTAGGCCACTGTCACATGGAGATCGTCGGCCTTCAGCGTCTCGTCGAAGCCCTGCAGGATCGCCCATGCCAGGAATTCACGGGTGTTCAGCAACGAGCGGCGAACATAGAGCGGGCGTGCTTCGGCCGCGTCCTTTCCAACGAACTCTTCGCCAACGGCCCTTGGGATGCCGAGCGTAGATTTGCCAGCGGCGGCGGCAAACATCGCCTTCCGCTGAGCCTCAGAGACAGCCGGCATAGAATTCTCGCAGTGTTAGGAGTGCGGTCTATTCGACCGTGAGACGCAAGCGGTCGAGTATCCAACGCGCCAATCTGTCGTAGTCGGCTTCTGAAGGTTGCCAACCGAAGAGAGCACAAAGCTTCCAGAAGACCATGCGGGCCCGTAGTTTCGCCCGGAGCGCCAATGGCACGGCTATTCGGATTTCGCTGACAATCATCACGAAACCCTCTTTTCACTCGGCGTCTGGGCTACCAGCCCATCGCGACAGCGGACCAAATGGCGAAACAAATGCCAAAGATCATGATCATGCCAGGACTGCGGAACGAGCCACCGGGCAGATCGTAGTTTGTTCGACGATCGATGGAGCGCATTACCTTCAAGGCGCGGGCCCTTTCAGCCGGGTCTTTTGGAAGAACCGGTGGGGGCGATGCAATCAATCCCATCACGAAAATCCCTTGATCACCGGCCTGCCGACGCATCTGCAGTTGATCAGTTCGCCGGGCTGAATGAATTGCTTCACAGCGGGATCGTACCAACCTTTCGAAACCTGATAGCGTGTCTTTTCGCGCCCGGCCTTCAGATGTGTATGGCGGGGCTCCCTGGCGGCACCGCTGTGCGTCCAGATGGCCTCGTCGATCCCGACTTCCTGCAACCTGACCCGATTGAAAGCCGCCGTAGCCTTGTTGTTCTGATCCAAGGATATAAACGCGGCCCGGCGCTTGGTGACGCCCAGCCTTGTCTCCAGATCGGACGCCAGTTGCCCGAGATCGCGGCCGGTCTGCACCGATCGCATCACCATTCCCTCGACCTGGTCCAGATACTGGGCGGGGATCGATTTGATCAGGGCAACATTCTGGTGAACCGTGGCGTCGACAACATCCCGCATCACCGGCGTCATCTTGAACTCGACCGACATGCCGCCGTCGCGAAGAATCTTCTTCAGCGCCGCGGTGGATCGTTTCTCAACCGATTGCGCGAAGTAGGCTGCCAAGTTCTCGGCTGCGGTATCGAACTTCTTCAGCCACTGCGCCGAAAGTTGTTTCATGGTGCGCCGAAGCACATCCGCCGGCGTCTCGTCCATTGCAACACGTGGCTCGTTCGCTCGATACGACGCCTTGACCCAGTACATCACACTGACGTGCATGGCCTCGACGAGACGATCAAGCTTCTTCCGGTATGCTTCAGCGATCCCGACGTTTGGTCGAACCGGGCGAAGCACCTTTTCCGTCTTGCTCCGGGGCGCTCGCTTCCGGCTTTGCAGGCTCGACATCGCGATCCTTCAGCGTATCAGCGATTGGCCGATCTTTCGGCGTTCTCGCGTTGATGACATCCCAGAGATCAAGCTTGATCACGCCGCGGCCTTTTTCCCGTCGTCGAATAGCCCATTTATAGGATGGCCGCCCTTCGGCTCAAGGCCTTCTTCCTCCTCAATGAGGAGGTCCGGCACTTCGTCCGGATCGAGGTTTTGATACATGCTGTCTGGATCGCTTGCTAGGCTACTGCGCGCTTCCTCTGGCGAGACAACACCGGAATCGATATCAATCTGGCGGGTTTCGGCCTTCGTCTTCTCGACTTCAGCCAGGCCCTTCTCGTCGAGAGACCACAGCGGCTCGAATTCGAAATCGATGCCATCGTCGGTTTCACCCCACAGCGAAAGCATCACCAAACCTAAGAGGGCATGCAAGTTCTGGCGATAAAGGTCCTCCTGGAAGCTGTGTGTCCAGTCATAAAACGACCGCAACTCACCTTCCGACGATGCGTTCAGGCCCGCCGGCTGGACGCCGAGCAGCTTCACCGTTGGGATATGGCTAACGGATGCCATATGCTCCTGTGATTGAGCCTGGAGCGCGTCGAGGCCACTGAGTGGCGACGAGACATTCTCGAACTCCTCCGCCTCTTTGTCGATCATCAGCAAACCGCGATTGGATCGCGTATTGTTGAACATCGCCGCGCGGGCCAGCATGCTGTCAGCCGAACCACCGCTCAGAACGGCATCCATTCCTGTCTTCAGAACGAACTGCGTAAACGACGTGATGATGTCGTTGACGCCCTGCCGAGTTTTCAACCAGTTCTCGACATAGGGATACGCCATCTGTGACAGCGAGATGCCCCCGAACGAATAGGCCGGTTTCAGCAGATCCGGCACCGGGCGGCCGATAAACGTCAGCAACCGTGTCTTGTGGACGCTCCTGCCCATCACGTTCCAGGATTGTGGGTCGTACCAGCCATCCTCAAAAGGATCGGCCGCATTGTAGCCCGTCGGGTATATCCAGACCGGCTCGATGAGCTTCAACTTCTTGATGCTGCCCTTTCCAATTTTGGCTGCCGAAACCTTGTCCCAGCCATCGCCGATACTCTTGGCCATCTCTTCGGGATTTTTGGAATCGCCGGTATCGATGCTGATATGAGCTCGCCCGAAGTACCCGTCGGTCTCGGCGACCTTTTTGAACACCGCCCTGACATTGAGGCGCTTGAACTCCGCCTCGAGTTCAGTGATCCGCTCAGCCTTGTCCTTCTCTTGGGCCTTATTCTTGGCCGTAAATCTGATCCAGCGGCGAGTGCATTCCCCGGCGATGATCTCCGACATCATCCGATATTCCGGACGCTGCGCGAGTTCGGCCAGGACCGGGTAGCCCATGAAGGCCGAACCCTGGTAGCCGAACGTTGCCGCAGCGCTGGCATAGGCATTGGCGGCCCAGCCGTTGATGCTGTCCATCGCCGTATCCATGGCGATGGCTTTGTCATGCGTTCCAACCAACGGGGGATGGACTGCAGCCTTGAACGGCCGGACTTCCGCCTGAACGACGCGCGTCGCGGCAACAGCCTCCTGCGATACCTTCATGACCTGTTGAGCAGGTTGCGCCACCTCGGCCGTTACTATTTCGGCCTTCCGGCGCCAGAACCAAGACAACATGAAGCTTCCTCAGATTCCAGGCATTGCCGTCTGTGTCACCGCCGTCGGGCTGATGATCATCGGGCGCTTGGCATGCGAATTGTCCGCAGCGATCACAGCATCCGCCAGGTTGTGAGACTTCACGCCCAGGTCCTTCTTGAGCTTCACCTTCGGCACGACCCGTTTTTTGCCCTCGGTTTCAACCCACCACGGCACGCATAGCTCGGTGAATAGTGCGTCGAGTTTGGCAACACCCATCCCCGAAGAGAACGATAGAACGTCCTCAGGCTTGATGGCGTGGCCCCGCGTCACCGCATTGAACGTCAACATCGCGCGGCGAGCCGTGTTGGCCCACGCCTGTGCCTTGCGGTTCAGATACTCGTCCTTGTTGAGCGGGCTTTGCCGATTGTAGGGATCGCTCGGCTTATCAGGATCTTCCACCGCGCCGCCGGCATGGAATGCGTAGTGCTGAACCTTCGCTTGGTTTTCACGGTTCTGCTCATCGATGTAGCCACCGACGAAAGCACCCACACCGATCGTGTCGTAAGAGACTGTCGCTCCCATGAGTTTGGCTTTGGCCCAAACCCGCTTGGCGTTCTGAACAAGTTCATCCTTGCCAGATGCCCAGTCTTCGGCGTCGAAGAATATGCCTCCGATCTTGTCGGCAGTGGCGCAATTATCCTCGCCGTCATCGGCAGGATCGAAGCCGATCGTATTCCGGCCGGTCAACGTGACATTCAGGACGGTATGCGCATCAACGCAGGCATCCAGCCAACGCCGCTTGAAGATCGAAAGCTCGCTATCGCCGAGTGGTACGCCACCGTAAACGTGCTCGAACTTCTCAGGCTCGCGCTCTTGCATTGCCGCAATGTCGCGCTTGGCCTTGTCCGAGAGGAACGGGTTTTCCGAGTAGTCGATCTTGTGGACTAGGCAGTGCTCGGGGGTGCTTACAACGAAATTCTTCCACACATAGTCCGTAACGAATTTCGGATTGAAGAGCAGGATCGTGAGGCTGTCCTCTTTGCGGATCGTCGGCGCGATAACGACCCACTGCTCTTCCGTAAGTTTCTCCGCCTCCTCCACCCAAAGGATGTCGATGTCCGACGTGCCTTTGATGTCGTCGAGGTTTCGCTCGATCCCGTAGAAGATGAACTCGGAACCGGTCGCCTTGTGGACGATCGTCGTCTTCATGACGTCGAACGCGGCACTGAGCCCGAGATGATTTATGGCCCACTTCAGTTCAGTGTAGACCGATTCCTGAATGCGATTCTGAAAGCGCCGGATGCAAAGAACGCGCATCTTGACAGTCAGGTGATTGATCAGCCTCACCAACTGGCAGGCGGTATCCCTCGTCTTCGAACTGGATCGACCACCGTGCAGGACAGCAATGTCGACGCTGCCGAGGAACACCTCTTCCCAAAAGTCATAAAGCGCCGGGTTGGTGAGGTGCGTGCTGTCCTCTAACTCTTCTCGCTGCGCAGCACGTCGCGCCATGTCCGGCTTTCTGTCTGGATCGGGCCACCTTCTGGACCTGAGACCTCAGTCTTCGTCGGGGCATGACTGCCCTGCATCTTGTTGGCCTCAGCGATGGCAGAGACGGCCACTCGGGCGTCGTTCTTCTCGGCGGCATCGGAGATACGCTTGAGGGCCGCAAGCCTGTCCACGGCCGTCCATTCGGCTTTCTCGGCGACTCTTTCCTGCTTCTTTCGGATCAAATCCGCGATGTCAGGTTTCGTCAGGTTTTCGGACCCGACACTCCGCGCCGTCTTCTCGCTGTACCCAGCGCGTATCGCTGCCTGGGTAGCATTCAGATCCACTAGGTATTCCGCGACGAAGCGCTGCTGCTTGTCAGTGAGATTCATTTCACAATCTCGGGCCAGTGGATGCTGAAACCATCTCCCGCCTATAGGAACAAAAGGAGCGGCTGTTCCTGACAGAAAGCCATGTCCCGACTAATTAGCCTTGGAAAGGAGGGCACTCGAAATGCGCGACGCACTGCTGGCAATCGCTTACGCGATCATTGCCATTCTACATCTGATATGACGAGCGAGCCGCCTCAGTTTACGCTGGGGCGGCATATCCTGTTCCTCAGCATCGCCAGTCTTCTTGCCTGTCTGCATCTAACCTGATCTATCTTTTGTCTACTTTAGAGGGGGCTGAAGTGCGCAAAGTCGATGGATGAGAACGATTTTTTCATGACGATCCAAGGACAGTTTGTTGCAGGTGCGCAGCGCTATCTTACAGCCGCCCAAGTGCTGTGCGATTCAACGGAATGGAGAACGAGAGGCAGATTGCTGCAGACGCCGGCGTTACATCTGCTAGCGCACGGAGCCGAGTTACTTTTCAAATACCCACTCATACGCCATGGCGCGAACCAAGATGAAGTGCGGTCCACCTACGGGCACGATTTGTTGAAGCTGTGGTCGGCTGACGCCAATGAAATTCTTAGACGGGAATCGCTCCAAGCCGCTGAATTGGTTTGGTCGGCGGCAAGAGACGGCGGGAAATGGCCTAACGACGACTTTTCGGAGAATCCTCGCGACGTTCTAGTTGGAGCATTAGGTGTTCTCTCCCACCTGCACGGCCGCTCCAGTTCATTTGCCCTGCGCTATATCATCCAGAAGGAAACTCGTGCACCAAGGCCGCCATTCCTGATTGAGGCCTTCGGGAGTATTGCCGAGCGCACATGCATGAACCCCGGCTTTCTCGATTACTAGATGCCCCTAGGTGACGCCGTCTTGCCCTTTGCCAGTGCCTGGGCGAAGCTCTCATGACGGGCCTTGGGGAGAATGGGCATGGAGTTTTGGGTTCCGCTGGTATCAGCTTTGGCCGGCGCGCTGATCGGTTCCGCAACTTCCATCATCACGATATGGATTCAAGGCAGGAGAGATGAAAGGCGACACCTCCGCGAAAAGGCGGTTGAGCTCGCCCTTTCCGACTACAAGTACCGATCTGATGTGATCTCTAAGATAGGTGGCAGCCTCTATCCGATTTCACTTCACTTCGCCTACCACCTTGAACTTCTCGAAGAGGCATCGAAGGGCAAACTGACACCAGAAGCGATGCAGCGGATTTCTGATAACCACACCGCGCTTCGCGATTTCATCGACCGAAGAGGACGAGAAGTATCTGATGCAGCAGCCCATCAAACGAAGAAGTAGAACGCCACCGCCGCTCTGAGCATTGCAGGGGGATCGTTACTGGCATGATGACCCCGCATTGGTATCAGGAACGGACTGGACCGCTCGCTTCCCACCCCGCCTTGGCGATCAGGGGAGTGGTACATCGGCTTTCGCCTCCCACACTTTCCCAAGCACCTCACGGGCCTTAGCCTCGTCCGTCCGCCGTTCCTGATTTGCTTACCCACACTGGCATCCGCTGGCACATGGCTCTTGAGGTCATGGAGCGCTGGCGCGGGCAATTCGAATGATACAGCGAGGGCCGGCCTTTCACCGGCTGCCAGGATAGCTCCTGAGCCTCGCTACGAGACGGGCAGGCCCCGCAAGCATCTGCCGGTTCATCTCGCATTTCTGCCGACGCCACCGCCCCCATGGTGACCTTAACGCGACCGGGCCATTATCCTGCTACCGGTGCCGGACTGTCGTTGCCGTCATGGACGGCGATGAATGGCGCACATGTCTGGACTCGAACCAGAAACCTACCGATTAGAAGTCGGTCGCTCTATCCTGTTGAGCTACTTGTGCGCGGTCCCGGTGCGCCCAACCCTGTCCGCTCTCGCGGAAACTCTATTGCTGCCTTAGTCGGCCTGCCGAAGCAGGTGCGTTGTTCACGAGGCCTTCCTGTCGCGTTCAACCGACTACGGCTATCTTCGGCGGCCGTCGCCTACTCGCAAGATACGCTTGCGAACGATCTAAGCCGCCTGCTTCTGGCGCCGCTTGGCGTTGCGCCACTCACGAAGGCTCATGCCAGTTGATTTGCTGAAGCTTGGGTCATCACGCCATGAGTATACTCGCTTGGCGTCGTATACTGCGCGATCACCTTCGACCGTAGCGAAAATATGACTGATTTCTTGGGTATCAGGCAACACCCCTTCCGCATGATTTTTGCAATGCAAATCAGGTTTGCCGTGCATTCCTGCAAAAAGTGATGCAATGGCGCGGTTTTTTCGCCTGTGACCAGTGATTTCCGCAATCTTCTCGACATCGCGACACCAGCGCGCAAAGCTGATCCTGCTGCGCCGTCCCGGCCTGGTCAAGGTGCCCGCTTGTGCCCTCGCCCATGCCCACAATGAACGCCTCTGACCTTCGTCGGTAAGAAAGGATCGCATGATGTCCATGCACCGCTCCCAATTCTCAATCTGCCGTGTCGTCGGTCGTTTGCCCCACTCCGCCAACACGCGGCTGGCGGACTTCGACCAATCACCCAAGGGGTCGTCCCCTGGTAGGAGTTGGTCCCCAAACTCACGCCTGCGCCCATTGATATCGCCGAGATCATGCACCCACGGCAATGTGTACCTGCCGAAGTTTTCCCGAAGCCCATTGACCTCGGGCAACTTGGCCTCGGTCTCCGCAGCGCGGATGAACAGTTCTGCGATATCGCCTTCGGTCATGGCTGGAAGTTCCTGTCATCGAGAAGATCGGGTTGAATGGATCTAGG
This sequence comes from Mesorhizobium sp. 2RAF21, assembly GCF_052115345.1. Classification (NCBI taxonomy): domain Bacteria; kingdom Pseudomonadati; phylum Pseudomonadota; class Alphaproteobacteria; order Hyphomicrobiales; family Phyllobacteriaceae; genus Mesorhizobium; species Mesorhizobium sp. 2RAF21. The sequence goes on from NZ_JBFRGM010000012.1 coordinate 162,250, forward strand.
CCCATAGGCGCGCCAGATGCGTTCGTAGATCATGCCGGCCAATGCGGGTCGCAAAGGAACGAAGCCGCGTAAATCATGCGCGATGGCCTGCAATTCAGCCACAGGGCAAATGTCCCAGACTTCCATCCATTTGGAAGGGTCATGCTCGAAGCGATCCCTGCCGTGCCTGTAGAGGTCGAAGGCCGCACCGATGCACTCCGCTTCGAGGCTGGCCTTGTTGTTGGCTGTCTCGGTCAAAGTGCGCATGACGACGCGGGCGTCATCCATTCCGCCACGTTCAATGACCTTGCGGATGGCTGCGACGGCTCGCGTCTCGCCTATGGCTGGATAGCGATGCTTCGGAACGATCGGAACGCCGAATTCATCGCATAAGCTTTGCACGTGCGGATCGATCATTTTTCCTCCGCCAGGACAGCCTGCAGTTTGGCGATGCTCGCCGGGTCCATATAGAACCCGCTTCCCCAATCGTTCCTTATTTCGATGCCGTGGTGGTGTAGCTTCTTGCGAATGTGATGGATGATGACATCGACCGATTTAGTCTCGTACTCGTCACCCCATTGCCGGCTGGCAGTCCTGAGCTGCTGGCGGGACTGGGTTCTGCCATTGGTCAGACAGGCGAGCATCCGCGCTTGTGTCCGTGTCAGCCCGAGTGCTCTCAATTTGGAGAGCTCGCTATCGCTTTCGGCGGGGAGAAGGGTTTGGAGAATATCCTCCAACGCATCGATGTGGCCTATGAGGCGGTCACGGCTTGCGGTGTCGAGGTCGATAGGGGGAATACGTGGGTGGATCGTCATGCCCGTGCCCTCCGGTTCCTGTATTCGACGGCTACAGTCGATCCGCTGGCATTGCGCGGCGTCATTGGTGCAGAGCCGAACACCTTGGCCTTTTCCGCGGCGGCTTCATCGGCCTTCTTGCGGCGCCATCGTTCGATTTCATCGAGTTCTGCCTCCGGCTCGACCGTGCAGGCCTGTACAGGCGAGTTGAGACGCTGCCTGACATATTCCCTGGCCACAGCCATGGCTTGTCCAGCAGTCGCCATTGGCTGATTGCCCGGAACAATATGAAGCTGCTTGCCAGTAAACAATCGATAGGCCGGAACGTAGCCGCCACCGACCGGCAGATACCAGTATTCTGGAAGGAAATCGGGTGCGTTGGGCATCAGAACAGCCTCATAGGATCAGAGGAAACGGGCGTGTCGAATCTTTCGGGAAACCCGTTCTCGCCAATTTCGAAGAATGAAGTGGTGCCGCCGTCCCATCCAACGGTAACGTTTGCGGGCCATGGCAACTCACGCGACAGGGCAAGAACGAACTGTGCCCGGCCGCGCCATTCGGCGACCTTGCATTCCCATACTCCGTAGAGTTCAGAGCCAGGCGTAGGCTCGTTTTCCATCAGGAAAACCTCGGGCCGGAACGGCATGATGACGTGATCGGCATCCCGTTCGACTGCCCCTATGAGGTCGGAATACCGAGGCTTGCGGCGGATAATGTCGTTAAGGAACTTCTCGTTGAGCGGCCCTTTGTTTTCCGCGAAGGTGTTTTTCTTCAACTGGACGCAGACGACAATCGGGCAATCGAGATCGCGTGCCGTCGCCTTCAGTTCGCGGGTGACTTCCTCGCCAAACTCCCAGTTGCTCATTTTGGCCGTGGCCCTATCCCGATCGAGCAACCCGGCATGATCCAGGATCAACAGGGACTTGCCGCGTTTGCGCACGATGCGTCTCCAGCGATCCTTCAACTGCGGCAGTGTCAGACGGCGATTTTGAATGAGGATCGGTGTGTCTTTAAGTGCTTGGTGGACTTCCACCATCTGCGCGAACTGCGCCTCGGTGAGTTCGCCGCGCTTTTGCCTGCGGACCGGAACACCGATGCGCCGCGATATTTCGCGCATGGCCAATTCCTGGGCCGTCATCTCGCCGGAATAGAAATCGACTGGGTATCCTTCCAGCGCCGCGCCGATTGACATCTGACCGACCAATCCGCTCTTGCCCTGCTTGGTCGCGCCGCCAATGATGATCAACTGCCCACCGAACAACGGCCCGATTAGGCGCTCAAGCGGCCCAACTCGATACCCGATACCGGCCGCCCGTTTGCCGTCCTTCATGAAGGCGGCGTTTGCCATGTCGATGGCGGACGTGATGGCATCGCCCATGCTGATCGCACCAAGCGTTTCCGCATCTGTCTCACAAGCAGCAGATATTTCGTCGATTGCCATGTCGCCGAGCGATTGCGGGTCCGCTTCCGCAGGGGCGTCAAATGCGGCTTCACGCAGGTGGTCTGCAGCCACGATCAGCCGTCGGCGTCGGGACATGTCTTCGATAGCGCGCGCATAGTCCACAGCATTGATGACGGTCACCGCCTCAGCTGCCAGCCGAGCTAGATATTGCGCCACCGTCATGCCGCCAACTTTTTCATCAGCAGGCAGGAACGACTTCACCGTGACCGGGTTCGCAGTCTTTCCCAATTTGATCAATTCGATGCAGGTGTCATAGATTCTGCGGTGTAGAGGTTCGAAAAAATGGGATGGGCGCAGAAACTCCAACGATCCCACGAGATCATTGTTGGCAAACAGCGCACCCAACAGAGCCTGTTCGGCCTCGATGTTGTTCGGGGATTCACGAGGAAGGGCGAAATCGTAGCTGTGAGCGTTCACTCTGCCACCTCCATCATCCGAACAAGGCGAGCTGCGCCGGCGGAGCCTCTGCCGGCAAGGCGAGCTGCGAGAGTGCGGATCGCATACGCTGCTTGAAGCGGGACAACTCCGTTGCCGAGCATGCGAAGTCGATCCACACGCCCAACGTCCAACCGGGAGGCCAGCCCATCAGCCACTCGACGAACAGCGGGTTCAAGCTCCGGCGCTCTTTCAAGGGTACGTCGCCAACTGGAGAGGTCGCTTGGCCCGGGAGGAAAGAGGCCAACCGCATCGTCTCGTTGTATGAGCGCGAGTTCCCCGGCTGATGGCTGTCTCCGAAACTCAACGATGTCGGCGTCGGCCATTGCACCGTCTGCGCTGGTAACGGCACCCCGCCCGCTCCAAAGGCTTGGTTCGGCCCGCCCTTCTCCCCGTCCGATGCCCGCGGTGTCGACCAAAGCTGTTCCGTCGCATAGTCCAGCCGGTCGCCTCGCATCTGGCCGTCCTTGCGCTCCAGCGTTGGGCCGCTGCCCTTCCAGTCGTTCGCAGTAGGCGTCGGCCAGGCCGACGCCTGAAACGCCTTCGCCTGCAATGTGAGTGTCCCTGTCTCCCCGGGTCGATCCGCTGGCGCCATGCGCATTCGCCGCACCTGCCAACTCTCTGGCGATTCGTCGTTCTCGTTCGCCCGCGGCGTTATCCACGCCGAGGATGAAGAGGCGTTCGCGCTCGTGGCTCGCGCCGACCTCTGCCGCCGTGAACAATCCTCCCTCAACGTCGAAACCCAATCGCTGTAGGTCACGCCTGACCCGTAGCGCGCCCGCATCGAGGCCGGGCTTCGCCGAGAGCATTCCCGAGACATTTTCGATGAGGACAAACCAAACGCCCGATTGGACGATGATGCGGCGGGCTGTTGACCAGAGGTCGCGTTCGTCGTCGGAGCCTTCGCGCTTTCCGGCAAGGCTATGAGGCTGGCACGGGATGCCGCCAATGAGGCCGTCCACGCATCCACGCCAGCGTCTGCCGTCGAAGGATCGGGCATCGCTCCACACAGGAGCCGGATGAAGGAGACCTTGTTCCATCGCTGAAACCAGGTGCGCGACGGCGAAGGCTTCCCTCTCGACCATGCAGACTGAGCGAGCGCCTGGAATTGCCAGCTCGACGCCGAGATCAAGTCCGGCTCCGCCTGTGCAGATGGAGAGGATGTCGAGGTGATGGGGACGAACAGCCACATTCACGCTGCCACCTGCAGATCGAGTTTCTTTTGAGCACGCTTGGCCGATGCCTTGGCCTTCTTCTCGGCCCGCTTTTGCTCCAAAGCTTCTGGCCCGTCGTGGACAAGCCAGTACATCATGCCGAGCGCGTCAGCCTCGTTATCGTTTTTCGGCTTGAGGTTGCGGCCAGGCGCATGACATTCGGCCAAGACCCGATCTTTCAGCCACTTGCGCCGGGCAGCATAGCGATCGTTATCTTCAAGCCCGGCCCCCACTTCCTTGGGCGCCTTGGTCGTGTGGATGAATGACGATCGCCACGTATCGGGCGGGCAAATGATCGGATAGGGACGGCCTTTGCCTGAGCACCACAATTCCAGGGCAATTCGCCACATCGCAGCCATAAGCCGCCCGGCTTCGCTCCGCTGTGAACCGTAAGATTCCCCCTCAAGCGCGATCTCGATTTCGTCGTCAGCGATATCGTGTTTGCGAAGCAGATCATTGAGGCATCGGATGAAGTGCCGGCCGTAGCTGGCGCGGTCTTTGTAGCGCGTGCCGTCGGTATCCTTGGTCAAATCCCATGTGCCATAGGAAAGACGCTGACCTGGCGTGCGCTGCTGGTCTGCCGGCAAATGGCTATCGTCCAGCATCAAGGCCCAACCGAATTGCGTCGAAGGATCGAGGGTGAGCTTGTGCATCAGGCGGCCTCCTCTCGCGACAAGCCGCCGAGCCGCAAGTCGGCTTCCGTCGGCTCTTCGATATGGTCGATGAAACAGCGGCCCCACATGCATGATGTATCGAAAATGGCGCGCTGATCATCTGTCCGGCCTTGGAGCAACATCACGCCTGTAAAGCAGTCTTTCGACTCGGACTCGTCTGCCCAAACCTCAATACGCGAGCCGCTGTCCATGACCGCTATCATGCCGGTAGGCGGATAGAAGAGCGGGCCAGCCCATTGGACTTGCGTCATGCTGCCCTCCTGATCTTCAGCATTCCGGTAGGTACGTTCGTGCCAGCCTCAGCGAAACTGCCTACGGGCAAGTCACGCCATTCGCCTTCGAGCTCGCCGTGGTCGTAGTGGGCGGTTGCCGGGAGGATCGAAACGAGCTGCCCGCCTGGCTTCAGGAACTCGAGTGCATGGCGGACGTGCTTGAGATAATGGCGACCGCTGAAGGGCGGGTTCATCACGACCATGTCGTAGACCGGGCTGGCCGGGCATTCGAGGAAGTTAGCCGTTAGGACGTTGTGTCCCTTGGAACGTGCCTCGGCGGCGCGGACGGCGTGATATTCGACACCAAACGCCCGATGGCCGCGAACGCGGATCGCGTCCATGATCAGGCCATCACCACAGGATGGTTCCAGGACGCGAGAAGGCTCGGGAGGATTGTTCCGCCACTCCCGTAAATTGGATAGGCCGGCAAATTCCAAAGCCCGTTCGATCACATCGGCCGGCGACCAATAGAATTGCAGGTCTTTCGAGACGGCTGTGCCAGTGCGCGGCTTGGCGTCGTCTTCTTCGGCGTCCGGCAAAACCTCGCCGTAGAATTCGGCGAGCGCACGGTTGATGTCGAGCAAGGTATTGGGTGCGAAGAAAACGTGGGCGTTGCCGTTGGCGAAGGTGCGAACCGTCATGCCGCGATCGAGCGTTTTGGCGACCGTCACCTTGCCGTAGCGGTCGGTTTCTGAAGCCTCTCGTCCATCAAGTATCCCATCGGCTCCGGCGCTGTGCATGATGGCAAGGGCGTTGAACTCTTCCCGTTCCATCAACGGCTGCCCGCGATAGGCCGCGAGCGCGTTCACGATGTCGCGGAACTTGTTCTTTCCATAAGTGTCGGAATAGCTGCCCCAAGAACCGATGATGACCCGCTTAGGCAGCCCCTTGACACCGATCTTGACCTTGGAGTGCGACTTATAGGCCGGGTCGAGGTCAGCAAAGGTTTCGGCGAGACCGCGAAGAATGTGCGCGCGCGGGTTCTCAAGATATGGGCCGAACGTCGCCTTGGCGTTGTCGAAGGTCAGTTCCGGCGGGTCGGCCAACGTGCGTTCAAAAAGCTTCTTGTCTTTGGCGCTGGCGATCCGGTCGATATTCAGGCGGCCGTAGATCGCCTTCCATCCCGAAGACAACAGGTTCTTGCGCATCTCGGAGGCATGCACATGGGCGCGACCGCGCAGCACCGGGTTGACGTAGGTGCCCATGATCGTGCCCGCCATTTCCACGGCAGTGCACGCGTCGTTGTACGCTTTGATAGCCTCGTCGACATTGGCAGCCTTGCGGTTGTATTCGGCGATGATGTCGAGGACAGTGCTTTGCCGGGTGAGAGTGTGCGAGGTCATGCGGCCTCCCCGCCGAAGAGCGGCCCGTATTCGACTGTCTTTGGCTTCTGCGGCACACGCCATTCGGTTTCGATCCGACGGCGGGCCATCTCGGCATATTCTGGGTTGAGTTCGATCAATGTAGCGTGCCGACCGTGGCGAAGGGCAACCAGGGCCGTTGTGCCAGCGCCGCCGAATGGGTCGAGTACCAAGCCGCCTTTCGGGCACCCGGCGAGGATGCAGCGCTCGGCTAGTTCCGGCGGGAATGTCGCGAAGTGAGCGTCAGAGAACGGCTGCGTCGCCATTGGCCACACGGTGAGCGGTGCCGGCTCGTAGTTGCGGAGATTGCGTCCTTCAATCGCCACTTCAAGATATTCAGGGTCTCCGCGTCCCTCGCGATGGATTGATCCATGCCCTCCTTCGCCTGTGTCCCACCCAGCCGGCACTTTGACCTTGCGAGACTGGCGAACCGGCATTGTGGCGGCCATGTTCGCCTTCTTTACTTTGCCGCTACCATCATCCTCGACGTCGTTGCGGACCGTGCCGTAGGTCGTCAGGGTCTTAGGCCGTAGTCCAAAGCGAACGGCCTCTGCGTCGTACCAATAGCGGGCTGACTTGGAGAGCAGGAAGATTTTCTCGTGTGAAGTTCCAGGGCGATCTTTCGCACTGTCCGGCATGGGGTTGGTCTTGCCCCAAACGATCTCTGATCGAACCCACCATCCAGCTTCCTGCAGCGCAATGGCGAGGCGGTTCGGCATCATGCAAAGGTCTTTGGCCTTCAGCACACCGCCGATGGTCGAAAATGGCTTGTCGCGGAATGTGCGATCATCGTTGCCGGTCGCTTTCGTGTCGGCCGCAGAGCGACCGTTGGGCGTGGTAGCGTAGCAGTCGCCGTAGTTGATCCAGCAGGTGCCGGTCGGCTTCAGAACCCGCTTCACCGCTTCGAACACGCGGACCATAACGTCGAGGTGTTCTCCGAGCGTCGGCTCGAGTCCGATCTGACCGTCCACGCCGTAATCGCGGAGCCCGTAGTAAGGAGGACTGCAAACCACACAATCCACGCTGTCGGCCTCAATGGCTTCGAGAGCGGCGAAGCAATCTGCCGTCCAGAGCGTCACCCGCCCGTCCAAGAATTGCTGATAGTCGGGATGGATGGACACGCCCTACTCCGCCGCCTGGAGTGCGGGCTTGCGGAAGTGCCGATCGCCTCGTTTGCGTTTCGCTTCGACCGCCGCCTCGTAGGATTTCTTGGCGTCGTCGGCCGCGTCATAGCCTTCCTCCAACCTGATCAGCACAGGCGCAAAGGCATCGATCGCAACATTGGTCTGCCGCAGCCGTTCCTGCCGGTCTGCGATCTCGCCTTCCAGCCGAGCCTTTTCGGTCCTGGCATGGGATAGGAAATCGGACACAACCGATGCCGACCGATCCAAGATCGTCGGCTGGCATTTCGGATCGAACCCGGCGAGATGCCTTTCAGCCGCCGCTTCGAACTCAGCGTCGAGGGCAGTGTCATCATCGGGGTAGTTGCGGGTGAAGAGGTTGAGGAGGATGCTCATGGCGTTTACTCCGAAACCATCTTGTCGGTGAGTTGCCCGCCGTCCGCGAGATGAGCATCGACTGCTGCGCTCGCCTGTGCCGCAGTCAGCGGTTCATCCGTTTTGAGGTCGCGGAACGATTCCGGCTCTGCCAGCATGTCGGCGTACGTCGGCGCGCAATCCTCACAAGCGATCTCTTCCGCGCCCTGGTGATAGAGGTCGCCCTCGTTGATGGTTTTCAGGCAGAAAACGCAGTTGCCCAGTTCAGCCATGCTCGCCTCCCGCAAACGACAATTTTTCGAGACGCGCGAGCTGCTTTTTGAGGGAGAAAATTCTCCTCGACCGCATCGTGTTTGCGGCGAAGACAGCATCTTCTCGCGAGTGATGGGCATCAATGCCAAGCTTGAAGTGCTGCCGATATGGGGCGCTGGCATAGACATATTCGGGATACGACGAACTGATTTCGCCCTCGATCTCAGTGATCCCAGTGCTCAGCGCATACTTGCTGATATAGACCTTCATCGCCGTTACTCCGTCTCGTCGCTCTGATCTGCGAATGGATCGGCACCGGCGATCAACTCGTCTGCCTCCGCCTTGATCCGCATCTGGCGGATCGAGAAAATGGCACCCTGCCCGCGATGCCATGCCTCGGCATAGGCCTGCCCCTCCGGCGATGCTTCGTTGAAGGGATTGGACAGCGTGTCGCCGCGCATGCCGGCTTCTTCGCCGTCGCGAGCCGCTCGCTCGACCACAGGGGCACGATCTTCGAGCAGATCAAGCTGAGTGCCGACAGGCATGCCCGCGAAACTCATCGCCTGCATCTTGGCGTCGATCTCAGCCTTGAGCCTGGCTTGACCTTCCGGCGTCTGTGCCGTGTCGTAGTCCTTGATCTGGCTGAGACCAAATTCGCCGAGATCGGCCTTGATGGTCTTGCCGACCAGTTTCATCTTGGCGTCAGCGGCCTTCTTCGCCGCAAGCGCCTCGTGGTAGTCGGACCTGTTCATGAAGAACAGAACACGCTTGCTGTCGTCGCTCACACCGCTGTTGTGGCCTTCTCCGGCCGCCATTTCTGCATGCTTTGCCATGTCACTCTCCTTCATGTTCGATCATCTCGGGCACGACCCACTCGGCTAGATCAGCGCCCCGATCCCGCAGCCACTTCGCCAGTGCGATCCGGGTCTCGACGGAGAGCCATCGCAACAAGACGGGTGGTTTCCTGCTTGAAAGCCGCATGTTCTTTCCTTGCCTGGACGACCGCGCGCATTTCTTCGATTTCACGGTGGTCAATCCTGTTTGCTTCCTGGTTGAAGACGGCGCGCACACGCCGCCTCGTCCACGCATTGTTACGCTTGCGCAAATCGCTAAAGGCACGCTCCAACATGGATTTGACGGGCTCGCGAATACCGCGAATACCGATCACTTCATCCATAAGACTTGCCGCAAGTTCACCGTCCTGCATAGCTGATCTTTCCAAGTCCTTGGCTGATTTTTCCACGTTCATGGACAACTCCTTCGATACTGTCGTGAGCATCGAAAGAGTTTCCCCGGTACGCGAAACCTGGGCCGGAGAAATTCGGGTAGACGGTCGGCAAAGCCGGCCACAGTGGAAGGAAGGGAATGTCAAATGGATCGAACACGGAACCGCCAAGAACAGCGTTCGACCCAGCTTGAGTTGTTTGGGAAACGGAGCCGGCTTCGGCCGGCGAATGAAAATTGCCCATTCTCAGCCCCCCACCCGACGCGCCGCGTCTTCAATGGACTGGGGAGCGGTCGAAGAGACCTCAGCATCGCGGATGCAATTGCCAGAAGCGGCCCGGCCCAAGGCATAGCCGACCATGCCCGTTGCGAACGGTAGAAGAGCGAAGATGAGATCGGCAAAGGTCGAGATCATATCGACACCTTCAGAACGATGGAGCGTGCTTTGCCTGGGACGCGATCGATAAAACCGCGCTCGGCGAGAGCCACGACGAGCCGATGAACGCCAGCCTTTGAGTTGAGACCGATGCCGTCCTTGATCTCGTCGAAGGTCGGCGTCCTTCCGTCGTGGCCGCGCACGTACCGCTTGATGAACTCCAACGCGTCGACCTGACGATCCGTCATCCCACCGGTGCTTGGCGCCAGCTGCCTGACAACTTCATTCGCCAGTGCAGGATCGGTGCGGATCAGTTCGGCTGCGGTTTTGGAGAGGGTCATGCGGACTTCCTGGGCAAATGAACCACATTCCCTTCGACCTTCGGTGTGGGGAGAGGCTTGCGAGGCTTCGGTTTTGGGCTGGTTGGTCCATCGGAATAGCCGAGTGGAGGAACCGGACCGCCAGCAAGCCAAACCTCAACCATTGCAAAGCGATGGAGGGCGTATGGGGAATTGCCAGCGGTGCCGATCTTTGATGCCGAACGTTGTCCGGCTAACTCGGTCAAAATCCAGTAGCCATCATGGCGATAGCGCTCGACACCGTCCTCATCAGTGACGTGAGAAATCCCATGAACGAAGCCGACATACTTCTGCTTTGGCTTTGGCAGGTGCGGTGGAAACAATCTCCGAAGGAACCAGCGCATCTATGCCGCCCTCCCCTGGATGCTCAAGCGAGGCAGCGAGACCCAATGACACTCGGCCTTTTCAGTCAGGAAATTGGTGCCGAGCGCCGTCCGGTTCGGAACGCGCATTGCGTAGGGCCTGATCGAATAGGTCTCGGTGAGCGCGATAGGATCGCGTTCCTGAATGCGCTCCTCGGGCTTTTCCCTCACCGGCGGCACAATGATGTAGCCGCGGGCGCGGTCGCGGTTGAAGTTGACGCGTTCGCGTCGATGCTCCGCATAGACCGGATCGATGGCGCAACGGACCGTGCTGCCCGTGAAGCCGAACTTCTTGCCTATTCCAGTGAAGGAGGCGCCCTCATTACGGAGCCGCTTCATTTCGGCCCGCATGGCTTCGGTGACGTGATTGGGTTTCATGCCGCCCTCGCAGCTTCATTCGCTTCCGCCCACAGACGGATTTGCTCGGTTTTCGGACGCCGCGACCAAGCCATCAGACAGTCGTGGCAGGCATCCCGGCTATGAGACAGATGACAGGTGTATGGCTGCAAGCAGCGTGGATTTTCGAAAGTGGTGCCCGATGCTGGGGAGAAGGTCAGCACCGGGCTATCCGCGATCACCGGGGAGGAGTTTGGCTCTTGCGGATTGGAAACTTCGGCCGTGGCTGGATCACGGGGGGCTTGGGGGTTACCAGCCACGGCCTCGACTGCGGGGGCAGTCGATTGGGAAGTGAGTGCCGTCTCTCCGGCTGTCACGCCTGCCCTTTCGGGGCCACTGACGTTTGTGCCGGGGAACTGCCCGGTCAGAGCTGGGATCACCTCAGGTTGCCCCGATACTCCAGCCTCAGCCGAACCCGTTGCCGGGCCGACCAGATTTGCGGTCCTTTCGGATACCGCCTCACATGGCCCATTTGCCAAGGATGCTTGTGCCCCATCGGGCGAATTGGTTGCGCCGACTTCCACGGCGCTGCTGGCGCGCTCTGCGCTGCGGTCTACATCGTCGCCTCCCGTGCCAGGGGCTGGATTGCTCTCTTGCCTGAGATTGAGTTTGGCGACGGCCTCGCTGCCCGTGATGTAGGCCTTGAAGTCTTGGCGGACGCCGGCGTCGGCTTCTTTCCAGAGTCTGACAAGCTCGTCGAAGATGTTGCGCGGGGAAATGGTGGGGAGGTCGACCGAAGCTGCCTCCCCTTCGTGGCGGCCCTCACGATCCGCAAGCGTCCCGGCACCTGTACCCTGGCTTTGGAAGGCTTCGGCTTGCGGACCTGCCTCCGGGGATGGCTCATCGTTTACGAGGGCCTCTCGTGCATTCTTGCGACCGGCGTTGATACCGGCGACGTTCATGACGCCGACTTTGCCGTGCTTGTTTTTGTAGAAACGAGGCGTTCCGCCTGCCGCTTCGATCTTTTCGAATCGATCCTGAACAGCGGCTGGCACTGGAGGAGGCGGTGCTGGCCTGGGTTTCTCACTTACCGCGCGGTAAGTGACTTCCTGTCGCTGCTTCTGCACGAATGCCAAGCTGACGTGGCACTTCTGGCGAATGTCGTTGTCCGACCACGCCGACCATTCCGGGTCATTCAGAAGCGTTTCGACCGCCCGGCGCTTGTCGTCGCGGGTCCGCCTCAGACCATGCATCTCATTGGCGCCGACGCTATGCAGAATTGCATCGCGGCGCGTTCCCTGGCGAACATCGGCGGCAACATTCTCCCGGCCGAGCTTCTGATAGGCATGGAACCGGTGGAACCCGTCGGCCAGCCAGTGCTTCTTGCCGTCGTAGAAAACAACGATTGGCGGGAACGTCGCGCCGGCCTTGATGGCCTCGGCATACTCGCTGACGACGTGCTCGTTGAGCGTTGCGCGCGACTGCGTTCCGCCGTCGATCTGGATGGCGTCGAGCGCGAGACCATGATCCTCGGGAGACTGGAGGCGGATCATGCGGGCCTCCGAAACGCGTCAAGGCTCGGCAGAAAACGCGGAGGCCTGCCGTTCCATGCCCATGCTTCAAGCCGGCGAATGCGAGCGAGCGTTTCGTTGGCAGGATCGCTTTCGCGTTCGTCGCCTTTCAATATCCAGTCGACGGAACACCGGAGGATGATGGACAACGCCACGAGCTTGTTGACGTCTGGGAGTGTCAGATCGCCTTCCCACTGCGATATTGCAGATGGCGTGATGTTCAGAACCAAGGCGAGGTCGCTTTGCGTAATGCTCAGACCTCTACGCGCTTCCTTGATACGGGCGCCGGCGCTCATGCTGCTTCTCCCGAAGCAGGGGCGACTGCCGGCACGAAGTCATTTGCGGTGACCGAGCCTTTGGTGACATGATCGATAGTTGCCAAGCTCTCCCACGATGGCTTCGAAATCCCACGCTTGATCCTGCTGATCTGGGATTGGGACATTCCAACCAACACGCCAAAGGCTTCGTCGGTCAGGTTGTTCACTGAGAGATATTCGGAGAGCTTCATGCTGCACAAAATGCATTGGATGCATATGCATGTCAAGCATGATTATGCATGCCATGACATTAAGCATTCAAACGGGGCGCAGTACCCTTAGAACATGGCACCCAGACCCAAACCAAAGCGCGATAGAGGCCGGCATTTCTTCCGTGCATGGCGGGAGAACGTGTTCCCAAATCAGATGGACGCCATGGAAGCTCTGGGCTGGTCACAGTCCAAGATCAGTCGTCTCGAAAACGGCGATACCCCGTACAATCAAGACGACTTGGAATTTGCCGCAGAGGTGTTCGGCTGCTCGCCGGCAGACTTGATAACGCGGCCGCCTGGTGATGCTGATCGAACGCCAGAAATCCAACTCCGATCGGCCCTACTGGCGTTTGGTGTTGATGCTGAAGATCTCGGCCGCGCCGTTTCGTCTGTCAAAGTGTTTGTCGACGACCTCGACGAGCAACCATCACAAGACCTTCCTGATGATCAACACGAACGCGCCAGTGGCCGCCGTGTAAAAGTGCCATCGCGGTAGATATCTCTGCGGCCTTGCGCTTGATGATCATCCTTGGATCGAGCGGAGCCCCCGCACCGGCAGCATTTCTCAGGTCTGCGACTATCCCCTCATTCCGCGTCCTCTGACGCAGCGCGTTCTCGGCCAATTCCCCTCACTCCTTAACCAAAAATAGAACATAATAGGAACAAAATCCTTAAAGCATGTCAACCGCTGACAAACCCAGCGCTGTTTCTATGGTGGATTTTCCCCCTGCAATCACGAAAATTCATAGATAACGAAAGTGCTACAGACCGTTAGGTTTTGTGTCTAGGGGGCGAAGTGTCCATTTTGGACAGTTCACCAACCGCAGTGCGAAGAACTCTTTCCGCGTCTGCGAAGAAGGAATCTGTCTCATTTGATGACGATTTGAAGTAATATACGATGCGCCGACCGACACGCGTCTGGGCAACCTTGCCTCTTACTTGCATTGCCGACAGATGCCGGAGTACCGATGTCCGGGGCAATGTCGTCACTGCTGCAATTTGGCTGGCATCCAATGCCTTCCCCTCGTACTGGCCCAGCCGAACAGCAAATGACACAACCATTTCCTCCGTCGGTCTGCCCTGGGACGTGACCAGCGAATGAAGATCCAGCATCATCCGAACGAGAATGCCTCGGATTTGCTTCTGCTGTTCTGTTGCGTCCGGCAATTAGGGCGATACCTCTAAGCGCCCCCACCTACTTCAAAACGAATTCCAATAGTCCCAGATTCCGGCACACAAGGCACATTTTCCGCCGAATATGGGACCATTTCAAGGGCTTAAGGATTCGGCGATAAGTCGAGGCATGCCTAAGCCGAAGCCCCACGAATTCAAACTGCGCGTCTCGCCGCAGCTCTGGGACGTTATCGAGCAGATTCGTGGTAAAAAGAGCCTGAACCGTCAAATCAATGATTGGTTATGGGCAATGGCCGATCCAGACGACGCCGACAAACTGGCTGCTGCCTTGCGGCCGATCCTGAAGACCATGAGCGAAACCGACCGATCCGCCTTCGTCGATCATGCGATGGGCGCGATTAAGGCTCTATCCGCACCGAAGCCGAAGGTGAGAAAGCGGCGCGTGAAGCCTGTCCTGTGGATCAGGCATAGCTTTCCCCTTCGCTTACTGCCCCCACCACAAGGCGGGCCGCGAACCGGGCAGGACGCTTTCAATCACGGTATAGCTGGAGTGCCGTTTACCTCTACATGAGGAAGATGGCCGGTCCCTGCCCCTCTACTGAGCCAAAAACCGCCGAAGATCGAGCGGCTCAGCCTGGCGTAGACCCTTCTTTCGAAAGTGGCAATTTGCACGGTATGGTTGCCGAAGCAGTCTGCCGGGTTTGTTTGCTCCAGTTACCTCTCAGCTCGCATCAGCTTTCGAGCGGTTGAACCTCTTTCGAGGAAAGACCCGCCGTGACTATCCGGTTCAGCCTGGGAACCGGTCACCGCATGGGGATTGATGCACCGGATGATCGGCGCGGCGGGGCAATCGCCCGAAAAGACCGTCGCTTTGCCGCTCCAATCACAAACTCTTGGCGGGAACCTCCGAGCAGACCCAAGATATTGCGATTTTCTGCGTCGCGACGCCGCTTTTTCGATTGCTCGTTTAGTATCGACCTGATACATAAGCGGTGACTTATTCCTTGCCTTTTTGGGCGTCGCGCCTCGGTCGGATCATCCCGCCGAGGCTTTTCTTTTATGCGCTCCAAAAATGCTTCGCAAGAAATTTATGCATCATATGCATTTTCCTCTTGCGCTTTGATATGCATTCGATGCATAGTCGCCTCATCAACCCAGCGCGAAGAAGCACCCAACGGGGCGCCGATCTGCCGGAAACGATGAGGACGACGATGAACACCGCATTGCAAACCGCGACCGTGAAGACCGTTGTCGCGAAGTACGTCGACCAGCGCGACGTGGTTATTGCCGATTTGAAGGCGGCCCTTGAGCAAATCCTGATGCCGGACGTTTTCCACGTCGCAGTCAATCGGATCGAGCTCTCCTCGGAGCCTGTTCAGACCGTCATCGGAGACATCTACGAAATCGCTCGCGTTGCCCTCGCCAAGGCGGAGGCCTGAGCCATGCGCCTCTCCCAAACCAAGCCTGATCCGTCCACCGCGATCAACTCAGCCACCTTCCAGCGTGCAGCTGTGAAGCGGGTGATCGACGAAGATACCGGCGAGCGTGTCGGCTGGATGCGTCTTTGCTTCGGCGAGATCGAATGGAGCGCCTTCGACTATCAGGGCTTCTCGGCCACGGAAGCCGAAGCCCTTGCTGAAATCGAAGCCGCCGTACTCCAGCACCGCGCCAATGAAGCCGCCGACGCCGCCTATGTGGCCGAGGTCATGGCCCTGCCGGAGCCGGCTCGTACCGCCCGCCGCAATCGCGACAAGGCCGTCGTGATGGTCGAGGTCGAACGCCATCGCATCGTCATCAATGCGTACGACCTCGCCAATGCGGAGCGCGCCCTCGCGGATGCCGAGGCTGATCTCGATGCGGCGATGGCGATTGGGAACCGGAGGGCGGCGTGATGGATGACGACGCGCCCAAGTCGGTCCCGTGCGGACAGGAGACACGCGGCAACATCTGCTTGACGCACGCTCTGTGGTGCCCGGTTTCGATGATCGGCCGCAGCGAACAGCCAGAAACCGGCGTTCGTCGCCTCGACATTCCGCGCGGCCAACCCGGCCATTTCGAACTGATGCAGCACGGCTGCCGGGACTGGAAATTCGTCACCGATCTCACATTCCAGGCTTTGGCCAAGGGTTGGGACACCCAGCGCATCAGCGACTTCATCCGCAATTTCGGCGAACGCCGCCGGCCAAGAGCGAGGGTACTTTTATGACCAAGTTCCGCAAAGGTGATCGCGTGTCGATCGAAGGCGTCGTCGCCTCCAACTACGTTCTCGACGGCGGCACGATCAAAATTACCGTCTCGCCGTATCACGAGATTTTCGTGAAAAAGGTCGACCTCACCATGGTCCGGCCAGCTTTCGAGGTCGACGATCAAGTCACTTGGTCAACGCACGATGGCGCGGATTCGTGGACCGGTCGCGTCCTGTCGATTTCCAATGATCACCTCTGGGTCAATCTGGACGACGGCTCGTTCTCAACGGTCTGGGTCGGCCATACAATGCGCGTCGACCCCGCGCCCGAACCGGCCGTCGAGCCTGCTCCTGTCGAGGAGGCGGCGTGATGGAAGCGCTTGGCTATACTGAGGGCGAGATCTGCAACCGAAGCGGTTGTACCGGCACCATCGCCACGCACCCGGCAGAAAACTGCAGCTGCCACATCAACCCGCCATGCTCGGCCTGCACGTCGCCTCGCAATTTCTGCGCGGCCTGCGACTGGCAGGAAAAAGACGATCCTCTAGTGGTCGAGGAGGTGCACACCTATCACCTCGCCATAAACGGAGGCTTCTGGGGCGAGACCCGTAAGCGTGTCCTCGATCCGACCAAGATCGACTGGATCGTTCAAAGCCACTCCAACTCTTCACAGAAGTGCATCGGGGTCTACCCAGAGGGAACCTCGCGCGCCGAGGTCGATGCGCGTGTCAAAGGCACCTTCGGTGGCCGGTTCGACACCTTCGGGGGCGGGCATTTCCAATACATCGCCTACACGGACTAGGAGCGCCTGATGTCCTCCCTCGACCACATCACGAACCACCTAGCCCTTCATCCACGTTGGACCTGCGCGCTGCTTTGCGCCGCGATCCTGCTGGCGGGGCAACTCGACCTGCGACTTCCCTGACCGTCTGACAACGAGGACACCACCATGACCACTTGGCTTACCGATGCACGAGGCAACCGCTGTTCCGTTGAATACTGGGGCAGCGAGGAAGAAGCGCAGAAGGCGCTCGACAGCCTCAAGAACTGTGACAATTGCACCAACTGCTCGGACTGCTCGGACTGCTCGCGCTGCTCGGGCTGCTCGGACTGCTCGGACTGCTCGGGCTGCTCGGGCTGCTCGGACTGCTCGCGCTGCTCGGGCTGCTCGGACTGCTCGGACTGCTCGGGCTGCTCGGGCTGCTCGGACTGCTCGCGCTGCTCGGGCTGCTCGGACTGCTCGGGCTGCTCGGGCTGCTCGGGCTGCTCGGGCTGCTCGTACTGCTCGGGCTGCTCGGGCTGCTCGGGCTGCTCGGACTGCTCGGGCTGCTCGTACTGCTCGGACTGCTCGCGCTGCTCGCGCTGCTCGGGCTGCTCGGACTGCTCGGACTGCTCGGGCTGCTCGGGCTGCTCGGACTGCTCGCGCTGCTCGGGCTGCTCGGGCTGCTCGGACTGCTCGGATGTTGCCTATGTCTGGGACAAGAAGGGCCTCAAGGGCGATCCTGACAAAGCGACCGCAACCCTTGGCCAGCCGACAATCCCTGTCATCGCGGATATCCATCAGAAAGTATTCGAGGCGGCATCTCAGCCCGGCGCACTCAATATGAACGACTGGCACACCTGCGGCACGACGCATTGCCGCGCTGGTTGGGTCGTGCATCTCGCAGGCGAGGCCGGATATGCGCTGGAGCGATTTCACAACACCGCGCTAGCGGCCCAACTGATCTACCGGGAAAGCGGACACCCGATCAATCCAGGCAAGTTCTACGTCAAGAATGACGAAGCGCTTGCTGACATGAAGCGCCTTGCGGAGGTCGCCCCCGCGACTGGCGGTGGCACATGAGCTGCCCTGAGAACACGGCCCTACAGCGCGCCGTTGAAGCGCTGGGCGATGACCTCGCCGCCGAGCTTCGCCAGTGCGAGGAAATCCTGAAATTCGAAGCCGACGTGGCCAAGCGTCGCGTGGCCGGCAATCGCTTCATCGAACTCACGAATAGGAGGGCAGCATGAACATGCAGGCAATCGGCGTTTCGGCGCATCTCGCCGTCGCAGAAGTCGCGCCTCTCATTGCTGACGGCATTCATTTCGGCCTTGCGGAAGCCTTTTACCATGCTGACTCGGCGCTCGGTTCGACCGGGTTGAAGGATCTGATCGACAACGCACCGGACTACTGGTGGTCGAGTTGGATGAACCCGGCGAGGGAGCCCGAGAAAGAAACGCCAGCCAAGGTTTTCGGTCGCGCTGTTCATAAGTGCGTCCTCGAAGGGCGAGACGCATTCGAGGCGGCTTACGCTCCATCTCCTGAGCCCGATGACTATCCCGAACATCTGCGAACGATGGATGATCTTCGCGCGTTCTTAGCCGATACCGGCATGTCGAAATCGGGCACCAAGGATGAGCTGATCCTTCGCGTCAAGGGCGTTTCAGGTTGCCCACCGATCTACGAGGATGTGGTCTCCGCTTTTGAAAAGTCCAAAAAGCTTCCTCTCAAGCGTGACGAGTTCAACCGCATATTGGCGGCATCGGCGTTCATTCGTGCCAATTCATATCTGCGTGACGCCTTCACCGGTGGGCAGGCCGAAGTGTCAGTCTTCTGGACCGCTGACGGCATTCGATACAAGGCACGGTTCGACTATCTCAAGATGCGGGCGATCGCGGACCTTAAGTCGATCCGCAACCCATTGAACAAGTCCTTTGTGCAGGCTTGTCGCGAGCGTATCGCCAGCCTCGATTACGTGATTTCGGCAGCGCATTACATGGACGCGCGTCGACGGATGGCAGGATTTGTGAAGGCCGGTCTGGTCTATGGCGCGCCCGATACCGAACAGTTTCGCTCGTGGCTGATCCAAGTCTCCGGCATCACCGAGTTCGCGTTCGTGTTTGTGTTCTGGCAGGCCGAAGGCGCGCCGATTTCCCACGGCTTCAAGATTTCCCCCGGTAACCCGCTTCTCGACAGCGCAAAGCACAGCATCGCCAAGGCCGTCTGGAACTACCAGCGCTTCATGGAGGAGTTCGGCACGTCTGCAGCTTGGGTGCCATCAACTCCCCTCGACGAACTCGACGAAACCGATCTGCCCGTCTGGTGGCAGCAGAAGCAATTGAAGGGCTGATCCGATGGAAGAGATTATCACCCAAGACGGCGAAGTGCTGGAGACTATGGCGCTTGTCCCGTCGTCGAGCATGGCTGTTCAGCTCCAGAAGGCCGAGATCGACCAGCTTGTGTCGACTGCCCGCGCCTTCCCGCGTTCGCTGAAGCACGTCCAGACGCGCATCATGAGCATGGCGACCCTGGACGAAGAAAGTGCCGAAGAGTGCATCTATGCCCTGCCTCGTGGCGGCAAGCCCATTCGCGGTCCTTCCATTCGGTTCGCCGAAATCCTGAAACAGTCCTACGGCAACTGCCAAGCGGCGGCTCGTGTCGTGCATGTCGACAAAGTGGACAAGTACGTCGAGGCGGAAGGAGTGTTCATCGACCTCGAGACCAACTCGAAGTCGACAGCGCGCGTTCGCCGTCGGATCAGCGGCAAAAATGGAGCCGTCTACAACGACGACATGATCATCGTGACGGGCAACGCTGCCTGTTCGATTGCCATGCGCAATGCGATCCTGGCTGGGGTGCCTAAGCCTCTATGGCGCCGCGCCTATGATTTGGTGCAGGCAACCATCACCGGCGACATCACTACCCTTACCGAGAACCGGGAAAAGGCATTCAAAGCGCTGGCAGCGTTCGGCGTGAAGCCCGATCAGGTTTTCGTCGCTCTTGGCGTTGAAGGCGTCGAGGACATCAGCGTCGACCATATCGCAACGCTGCGCGGCATGTATTCCGCGTTGAAAAATGGCGAGGCGACAGTCGAAGAAATGTTCGTCGGCACGGTCAGGGCTGTGTCCGATCATCAGAAGGTCGACAACCCGCTTTCGGACGAGCCAGCCTCACAGGGCGCGACGGCAGGCGCAGGCACGGAACAGAGTGCCGAGACGACGAACACTACTGGCGAGCCTGCCAGCCTCCAAGCCGAAGACAATTCCCAATCGTCGGACAATCCCCCCTCTCCGTCCGACGATGGCAGCGGCGGCGTCTCCTCATCCGCCGTCGCTGCCGACCTTCCCGCAACATCGGAAGATCAGAACCCCGATGAAGCGGCCTCGGAGGCCGGAGACATTGAAGCGGCTGATGGTCAGTCCGCGTCTCCGGCTTCCGAACAATCCAGCGGCCAGCAGCTCCTGATCCGCGTCTACCAGACCATGCAAGATTGCGTCGGCCCGTCAGTCGAGGACTTCAACCAGGCGTTCAAGATATTCGACGCCGATCTGGCGGGCGCGTCCGACGACATCAAGCGCAAGGCCGAGAACATCCGAGCCTCACTCGAATTCTGCTGCGGCGAGAAGCCCATGCGGACCAAGCTGCAGGCGCGCGCGTATCTCGCCGGCATCATCGGGGTTGAAGAGCGGGAGTTGGACTGATGACCGACCGCCCTATCCTTTTCAGCGGCCCGATGGTTCGTGCTCTACTCGCCGGTCGAAAGACGCAAACGCGGCGCGTCTTGAGCAACGAAAGGTTTGCCAGTCTCTTCAATGGCACTTGGGCCAATGAATACGTGCTCGACCCCGGCAACCAGTCATGGCGAGATTCTGAAATCCGCTATTCTGCTGGTGACCGATTGTGGGTGCGCGAATCCTTGTCGGTTGCAAGCAATGACCAAGGCGTTCGATGGCTCTCATATGCAGCCGACGGCAAAGACGTCTGGCCAACAACCCAGTGGCACAAGGAGCGCAACAGCGTCCCGTCTATCCACATGCCGCGCTGGGCATCGCGCCTCACCCTGCCGGTCGTCGACGTCAGGGTCCAGCGACTGCAAGACATTAGCGAGGAAGACGCACTCGCTGAAGGCGTTCCCACCGAGATGGAAGGCAACATCGGGGATGAAATCTACTGTTCCCTGTGTGAAGGCAACGGCGTTCACGCCGCGTTTGGCGCCGGCTATGGCGTCACCGAGGTCGATTGCGCCGAATGTGCCACCGCAGTTCAGCGGTTCCGCAATCTATGGAACGGCATCAATGCCGCTCGCGGCTACGGTTGGGACGCCAATCCCTGGGTGACAGCCGTCACGGTAACGGTCGAGCACCGCAACATCGATCAGGTGGCGCCATGAGCAGGCCCGTCCCCGAATGGATCGGCAAGCACCACGGCGTGAACATCCCGCCGCGTGTCCGCCAGCGCGTCTACGACCGCGACAACGGCGTCTGCCACTTGTGCAAGATGGCGATCAAGTCGGGCGAGACCTGGCACGCGGATCACGTCATCGCGTTGATCAACGGCGGAGAGCATCGCGAGACGAACCTCGCCCCGGCTCATGGCCATTGCCATGTCGGCAAATCAGCTCGAGACGTGAAGGAAAAGGCCAAGGTCGCCAAGATTCGCGGCAAACACATCGGCTCTATCCGACCGAAGCAGTCGATCAAGTCTGCCGGCTTTCCAGCATCCCCGAAATCCCCGCGCATCGACAAGGCTGCATTGCCGCCCTTGCCCTTGCCGCCATTGATGAGGCTCGCACGATAATGGACGCCATCTACAAAATCATGACGGAAGCAAACCGCCTCCGCAGCGCTGCTGCGACTGATCGGTTCAGTGCCGATGAACTTCGTAAATTCATGAATGAGGTCGCGGACCGCCTCATCGATCAAGCTCAGTTCGTCGCTCCAAAGTGGGGCGAACTCACCGGACTTATCCGAGATCTGGAAAAGGGCCGCTGATATGACACCCGAAACCTGCCAATCCCCTGACACGATTAGCCCCATAGCGAGAACGGATCGTGATGAGACAGCGAACGTCGCGCTGGCCAACGCGTTTGCGATTTTCAGCATCGAGGAAGACGAGAACTACATCCGTCTCTCCACATTCGGCCAACAGGTCGCATGCTGGCCGGCCAACTCGCCGCAGGGCAACGCGCTGCTGAAACTGGAGGCCGAGCGCCGTGCCGCTCCCACCCTCCCGGCAGACGTAAAGGGGCTGGTGGACGAATGGCGCAAGGCCATGGAAGACGTGACGCCTGGGCCTTGGCATACCGAGCGAATGGAAACGTCTAGGACCGTACAGCGTCTGTACGTTGCTGGCCCGAGCGAGATCGTCCATCCTCATGATGGCGTTTGCGAGCCTGATAGACACAACGATCGGTCCTTCAAGGAAGATGACGCGAATATGCGCTTCATCGCCCGCTGTTCCCCTGACAACATCACCATCTTGCTCGAAGCCCTCACCGCCCAATCCGCCCTGCTCGAAAGGGCGAGGGAGATAGGAGACGTGACGGATTTGATCCGGGCGCTTGAAGACCTCCGCTTGGATAACGAAACAAGCCTGTTCGCCAGCGAGATCGAGACAATCAAAAAGGCTGAGGCCGCCTTGGTCGCCGCTTCCCGGTTCCTCGCAGATATGGAGGGGTGAGCAGATGGCGAAGCACACACCCGGACCGTGGCAATGCTACGCCGATCTGCCGAGTACCGAACCGAATTGGCATATCGTAACCAACGCCAGTCGCATGCGTGTGCTTGCAAACGTCCATATCGAGACAGGCAACGATACCGACGAAGCGAACGCTCGCTTGATCACCGTCGTGCCAGAGCTTTTCGAGGAATTGAAACGGCTTCGCCTCGCCTACGTGAACCTGCTCGAAATCGGGCGGGATCGCATCCTTGCGTTTGGCGGCTCATGCGATCCCGTTGATGTCATGGAAGCCTCTGACCCAGCCTTGCGCGCGGTGGACATCATTATCGCCAAAGCGGAGGACCTTCCCCATGCATAACACAGCACCGCGCGTGAAGGCGCTGATAGATGAAGGCCCGGATTTCGGCGCCTCTACCCGCGAGCCATCGTTGCGAGCCGTCCTGCGAGCCCATTACACGCCGTGGTTCGGGCGCGACGAAGCCGATGGATTGGCGGACCGCTATGTCGATGCCGTCATCGCCGCTCTTGAGCCGCAGGAGGCCGAGCCGGTGGGCGATGAACAAGCGATCATTGAAGCGGCTGCAATTCAGGCCCTGGAATGGGAACACCTAAAGACGACCATCAGCAATGCCAAGGCAGGTACTGCTGGCCCTATCACGGGACATGAGTGGAAAGTCGCCACAACGGCGGCCCGGATCGCACTCTCTCACGCCGCATGCCTCAAACGATCTTCGGCCGTCCCCGCCTCAGAGAAGGCGGTGGACGCGGCAGTAGTTGAAGCTCTCGGCTGGCAGGACTTGCCAAACACGGTTGCCCTCGCTCGAACCGGGCAAGCTGGCCCGCGAACCAATCAGCGCTGGCTCGACGCTACTAACGCGGCCCGTATCGCCCTCTCCCATCCAGTGCAGGGCTGGCAGGAATGCGCCACCGAGGGCTGTTGCAGCCCCGCAACCGTGCACTTCGAACGAGGAGGCATCGGCTCCCACTACTGCCATTCCTGCTACATGCGCGTTCAGGCTCTCCCCGCCGGCCCTGCCGCCAAGGAGACGGCGCAAAATCCGGAAGGGTCACTCTGCTCAGATTGCCCACCGAAGGATTATCCGACCGACAAAACGCGATGCGATCCGTGTCCACGGCGTCCCGCCAAGGAGGGCCAGTAACATGGGCATCACCTACGGCGATCATCTCATCGACAGCGGCTATTACGATATCACGCCCGAGCAAGAGCGTGAAATTGAAGCCCGCGAGGAATGCGCCCGTCGCGACATCGATCCTGATGAGATTTGCGCGGACGGCGGTGTGACGGCTTGGATGGTCGTGGACCGCGAGCGCATAGCTGACGTTCTGGACCCAGAGGTTGGATTCCCATCCGACGATCTGCTGCGCTGCATCCATGCGGACATTGAAATTCGTGGTCGGAAGAACCCGACATTCGCAGTCAGTGTTCATCATCGCAACATCGTCCTATCGGCAGTCGCAAATGCGCTTCGAAGCTCTCACCTCTTAACGTGGGGCGAGTGGCTGGAGCATTGCGACTGTCGCCACCACGGCGACTGTGACGGCTCCTGCACGCATCCCGAGCCAGCCGCCAAGGAGAATGCGCGCCATGGCTAGGCAGGCCGAAGACCGCACCCAGGCTGAAGCGCTGCGTATTGCTGAGGCTCACCTAAAGTCCAAAGGATGGAAGTTCTCGCCGTCTGATGTCGGGACCACAGCGGCAGAGATTGTGACTGCCATGCGCGCCGCTTTAGCGAAAGAGGTGCAGGCATGAGCGCGACCGAGCCAAGCGAGCACCAGATCACCGAGGAAGATATCGCGGCTATCTGGGGGACTTTTGCCAAGTGCTATTTGGCCGAATTGCTCAACGGAAAGTACTCCGTGGAAGAAGTTCGCGGCGATGCGCTCAGCCTGATCGGCAGCAAATTTGACCCTCGCCAAGTCCTCGCCAAGGAGGCGCAGCCATGAGCATCACAACAGCAATTGAGCCTAAGTGCGGAAAGTGCGGTCAGCCCTTGGGTTCGTCATTCCTATACAATGGCCGGGCCGGATTTCATCACGAGTGTTTCCCGGTCTCACCGGCACAAAAACAGATAGCCGACCTCCAGCGCCAGCTATCCGAAGCCGTACAGGGACGGGATGAGATGGAGCGCGAACTGGCCATTGAGAAAACTCGTAGCCATGGCGACTGGTCAAACCAGCGCGAGAACGACGCCCTGACCATCCGCTTCTACGAAATGAAGGAGCGAGCCGAGAAAGCAGAGCGGGAGCGGGATGCGGCACAAGCCAACGCTTTTGACGCGGCAGTGGCCCACGGCAACGCAAGACGGCACGCGGATGCCGCCGAAGCCGAGGTAGCGCGTTTGGTTCGGGCCGGGGCGGGAATGGCCAACCTTCTCTACAACGTGGCACTGACGTCTTTCGGAACGCCAGAGCTACGCACCAGCATGAAACAGGCTCAAACAGCCTGGGATGGTGCCCGCACCGCCCTTCAGCAGGGAGAGCCGAAATGAGCGCGACCACGCTTCCGACTTTTGGCGACATCCGTCTTTCATGCAGCGAAATCATGCCAGACGACTGCATGGCGTTGATGCGCAACGGCAAAATCGTGTGGGTAGGCAAGTTCGGCTCACCGATCGAGGACGCCGACTTCGACGGTGTGATGCTCGCTCCGAGCAAATACGCCCTGTTCCGCGCCCTTACAGGAGGCGGGGATGACTGACCTTTCAAAACTCATCAATCGTGCAGGCTCGATCCATGAAACCATTGCCGAAAGCGTGCCGCAGATTAGGCGCGGCATCGTCTGGTGCACTATTTGCGGCAGATCGCAGAAGGTAGATGGCGCCGAGTGTATGCGTTCCGGGTGGCCGGTTTGCCACGGCTACACCATGACCATCGACAGCCCCGACGAACGCGCCACGCTCAAAGCCCTCCAGACAAAGGAGGCGGGTCGTGGTTGAACGCGAACTCAGGACCAGCGAGTTGGCGAAACTGTTGGGAGTAGACCCGAGCCTGATTCGAAAATGGAAGGCTCGCGGGCTGTTGAAACTTGCCCCTGGAGGTGTGGCGGGACAAGGGCGTTCAGTCGAATGCTACTGGAGCAACGCGGCGGTCGAAGAAGCCAGGCAGTTGAAAGCGTCTCTGCGTAAAACTCGTCCGCGCCGACCCCTCCCCGGAGGTGGCAAATGACCATCCACCCTAGGTCAGTGGAAATCGGGGAGAACGTCTCGCACGAAGCGCCTATACGTCTGGACGTAGCGGCGAAGATCGCATTCCCTGATGGGACTATGGGTGCGGCCGGTCTGCGCAAGGAGCGCGATAAGGGCAACCTGATCACCGAGATGATCGCCGGCAAGGAGTATGTCACCCTTGCCGAGATCGAACGCATGAGGGAACGATGCCGCGTCCAGCGAAAGGCGCCCGACTTGTCTGGCGCAAGGAAAGTCGCAAGGCAGACGGATCACTCCGTAGCAAAGCTGGATGGTTCATTGAGGACGGAGGACAGCGATCCAGCCTTGGCCTTGGCTATGGCGACCGTGATGAAGCTGAAAAACGCCTCGCAGCCTACCTCGCAGAAAAACACATCCCAGCGCGCCGGCGCGACCGTGACCCCGATCAGGTCAAAATAGCCGACGTCGTCACGGTCTACACTGAAGAGGTCGCGCCGTCACACGCCAAGCCGAAGGAAACTGCCGCACGTCTGGCAGCCATCCTTGGCTTCTTCGGGACAAAGACCCTCTCCCAGATCAACGGCAAGCTGTGTCGTGCATATGTCGAACAGGCGTCGTCAGTCCCTACTGCACGTCGTCAGCTTGAAGACCTACGCGCTGCGATCAAGCATTACCATGCCGAAGGCTACGTCGCGACGATCCCGGTTGTGGTCATGCCGGAGAAGTCCGAAGCGCGCATTCGCTGGCTGACACGCGAGGAAGCGGCAAGGCTCCTCCGGGCTGCGTGGCGTATGCGGCAGACATGGAAGGGAAAGGCAAGCGATCGTCGCACGGGACAGCATCTTGCCCGCTTCATCCTTGTGGGGCTCTACACGGGCACCAGATCGGCAGCTATCTGCGGCGCGGCCATGGGCCCTACAGAGGGACGCGGTTTCGTGGATCTCGACCGAGGCGTCTTCTACCGGAAGGCACAGGGGGAGCGGGAGACGAAAAAGCGTCAGCCTGCGGTCCGCCTCCCCGACCGTCTCCTGACCCACATACGCCGATGGGCGACAACACCTGTCACGGTGAGTACCGAAGCGCGCGGCAAGAGCAAGACCGCTGGCCGGATGATTTCGCAAGACCACGTCGTCGAGTGGAACGGAGAGCCTGTCCTATCGGTAAAAAAGTCGTTTAAGGCCGCTTGCGAGATCGCAGGGCTTGGCTGGTATGAGATGCGCGAGGTGAAGGGGAAAACGAAGCGGGTGTTCGTCACCGACGTGACACCGCATGTGCTGCGCCATACAGCCGCTACCTGGCTCATGAAGAATGGGGCAACCTTGACAGAGGCCGCCGATTATCTTGGCATGACGGAAGCGGTGCTGCGATCGACCTATTATCACCAACACCCGGATTTCCAAGCCGAGGCCGCAGCAAGGATCACCGCTAAGGCACCGGTGGCGCGGGCATCAACGAATGTTGTCAGGATGCGATAGGGTCCACCCGGCTCCCGCCCGGTTTCCCACCTGAAACCCCGGAAACAAACGGGAACATCCATGGTTGGGCGACATGAGAAAGGCCGGAAAACTGCCGGTTCCGTGGAGGGTAATGGTGTTCGGGACGATGGGGTCGCAGGTTCAAATCCTGCCACTCCGACCAGAAAATTCAAAGGGTTGCGCCCGAGAGCACCCTGACGACCTTTTCCATGAATCTGATTGGCCAGCGAGTCTGCTTCTTCGGCAGTCGCCGGAAACGCCTTCGCCGAGGCGATAGTCAAATCTTTGCCACGATGCTAACGCAATCGCGGCAAATTGGGCCACTTCTTTGCGTGTGGTTTGAAACAGTCTCGTCTTGAATACCACTCTCTTTCCCTCCAGTCTGATCGACGATTCGACTAAGAGGGGTGGCGCAGTCGAAAATGGACTTCAATGAACCTTCCGATCTTCGCCATTAACCTCGACCGTGACGCCAACCGCTGGAGCGAGTTGCATGCCAGTGCCGAAGCGGCTGGCCTGACCTTGCATCGCATCGCTGCAATCGACGGCCGCACGCTTGCCCAAAAAGACTGGACGGAGATCGATCTTCCAACCGCGCAGAATTTGAACGGGCGCGACATTCTGCCAGGCGAATATGCCTGCTATCGCAGCCACGTCCAGGCGCTGGAAACGTTCCTCGCCGACGGCAGCCCGTATGGCCTGATCGTCGAGGACGATGTCCTGTTCGGCGAGGACACGAAACCGCGCATCGAAGCCATCATCGCCGCGGTGCCGGATTTCGACGTCATCAAACTCGCCAACCATCGCATGAGCCTGTTCCTGCGCGCCGCCACGACGACGCAAGGCGACGAGATCGGCCGCGCGCTACATGGCCCGCAGGGTTCAGCCGCCGCCTATCTGGTGACCCGGGAAGGAGCACAAGGGCTGCTTTCGAAGCTCGCGGTGATGACCATGCCGTGGGACGTCGCCCTCGAACGGTTCTGGGACACCGGCCTTCGGGTCTATACGGTGCGCCGCAACGTCGTGCGCTTTGCCGCGTCGAGCGCGGTCTCCGGCATTGCCGGTCCGTCGGGCAGCTACAAATTCGCACGTTTTCCGTGGCCGAGCCGATTGGGTGCCGCCGCGTTCCGGGCCAAGGATCAGCTCAGCCGCCTGCATCACACGTTCTTGAGGCCGCCGCTGCCGCGCGAAACGCCGGACTACGCCAGAGACGACGCGCCGCGCAATAACTTCATACTGGTGCTTGCGTCCCTCGCTATTCTGGCCATGGTGTCCACGGTATGGCGCGAGGCCGACACCTACCGCGTCGCGGGCCTGGCGCTTGCCGGGGCTACGATTTTTCGCTGGTTCAGGCAGGACCTTTGGACCTACAGCAAACCGCTGATCGGCGGTGTCGGCTATCTGTGCCTGGGTTGGTCGCTTTATGTCTTCATCCGGCTGGCGATCGTCTATTTCGGCACGGGCCAGCTGGGCGGCGCCGAAGGCATCTATCTGTTTCCGCTGCTCTACGCGACGACCGGTTTCTCTCTCTTGCTGTTCGCCCGACGCCCCGCACAGCTGGTGCTCTGGTTCATGATCCTGAGCCTGGTCTTCCTGGCTGCCGACACGGGCTACTCGGACATTCTGCACGGCATCAAGCCGGACGCACGGCTGTTCAACAACCCCATCCATGCGGCGGTGGCCGCTGGTTTCATCTTCCTGTGCACACTGCAGTTCATCGCCCATACAGCGCAAAGAACGGACCTGAGCGGCAGCGCCAGGGCTTGGCACTGGGCACTTTCGGCGGCTGTGTTGCTGTTTGCCCTCGTCAACATCATCGCGCTGCGCTCGAAAGGCGTCTGGCTCGCCGTCGCCCTTGCGCTCCTCGTACTGGCAGTGATGGCCCTTGCCAGAGGCCATCGCCGCGAATTGCTGGTCGGGTCTGGCGTGCTGGCGGTCGTGGCAGCCGGCGTTGTCGCCACGCACAACCTCTTCTGGTCCACCGCAGGCGATACCATGATCTTCGTCAAGACCTTGGTTTCAGATACTTTCAGCCAAGGCCTGGGCAAGGCGATTTCCGCTGCCATCGCGAGCGACACAACGCCCCTTGGCGCCAAGGAACGGCTGATGTTGTGGGCCGATGCGATTGAGGTCTGGAAACGTCATCCGATCTTCGGCGCAAGTTCGGCCTGGCTCACCGAATGGGAGAGCAGGACCTATCATCCCAGCATCCACGACATCTTCCACAACGGTTATCTGGAAATCGCCGTGCGCTACGGTGTGGTCGGATTGGCGTTCTTTGCGTTTCTCTACATCTGGTCGTCCAGGCAGGTCGTGCTAGCCGTGCGCGCCAAGCTCGTCGCCCCGGCGGCGTGGTCGTGTTTCATCTCGACCTTGGTCTTCTTCGCCATCACCATCCTCAGCAATTCGAACAACCGGCTGGCGATCGGCGAGTCCTTCATGTGGGTTGCCGCCGCCTTCGGCTTCTATTGTTTTTATCTTCGCCAGC
Source organism: Mesorhizobium sp. 2RAF21 (assembly GCF_052115345.1). Taxonomy (NCBI): domain Bacteria; kingdom Pseudomonadati; phylum Pseudomonadota; class Alphaproteobacteria; order Hyphomicrobiales; family Phyllobacteriaceae; genus Mesorhizobium; species Mesorhizobium sp. 2RAF21. The sequence goes on from NZ_JBFRGM010000012.1 coordinate 191,834, forward strand.
AAAAGGGCCTGGTCGAGCCGAAGACCTATTTCTAGGTGGGCCGGCTTCGGCCTGTATCGCAGAACCCTTGCCGATCACGTTGCGTTGCCGCCGGTAACGACGCATTCCCCTGCCCCCGTTCCGCCGCAATGGCCCGTCAGGGGAGCAGCGGGGCTATGTGGAGAGGATTTTTCAATGCGACTTCATACATCTATCGCCGCCATTCTGATGACAGTCGCGCTTGCCGGCTGCGAAACGTCGGAACAAGGCCAGCGCGCCGGTACCGGTGCGTTGATCGGCGGTGCCGGCGGCGCACTGGTCGGCCAGGCGATCGGCCGCGACACCAAGAGCACGCTGATCGGCGCGGGCGCCGGCGCGCTGCTTGGCGCGGCCGTCGGTTCGTCCACCACGCCGCAGCGCCGTGGCCAGGAAATGTGCCGCTATCAGGACCGTTCCGGCCGCATCTACACCGCGCCGTGCGACGATCGCTATTACAACGGCGATTACTGAGGTTCTGTCCGGGCGCAACGATTTCGGCGCCCGGTGACCAAACCAATGCCAAACCTGTCCGGGAAAGCCTGGCGGCGTCCGAGGCAATTCTTTCAAGGAATGAAGACACCGCCCGCCAGTTGTGCGGGCGGTGCCATTTCAGCGGGGTTCAAGCGCTCGCCCTGAAATGCGTCGAGTCGATCGCGGCGGCCATCAGCGTCTGGGTGTATTTTTCGGCCGGATGATCGAAGATCGCCTCGGTCGGTCCTTCCTCGACGATCTTGCCCTGTTTCATGACGATGATGTAGTCGGCCATGGCGCGCACCACCGCCAGGTCGTGGCTGATGAACAGATAGGACAGGTCGTGGTCGGCCTGCAGCTTGCGCAGCAATTCGACGATCTGCTTCTGCACCGACCGGTCGAGCGCCGAGGTCGGCTCGTCCAGCACCACCACCTTGGGTTTGAGGATCATGGCGCGTGCGATAGCGATGCGTTGGCGCTGGCCACCCGAAAATTCGTGCGGATAGCGGTTGCGCATGATCGGATCGAGCCCGACCTCCTTCAGCGCCTCGACGGCGCGCTTGTCGCGCTCCTTGCCCGACAGCGCCGGCTCGTGCACCAAAAGCCCCTCGGTAATGATCTGGCCAACCGTCATGCGCGGCGACAGCGAGCCGAACGGGTCCTGGAACACCAGTTGCAGTTCGCGGCGTAGCGGCCGCATAGCCTGTTTGTCGGCGCCGGAAATGTCATTGCCGCCAAAGCGGATCTGCCCTTCGCTGGGCAGAAGTCGCAAGAGGGCGCGGCCCAGCGTCGACTTGCCTGAACCGGACTCGCCGACAATGCCGATGGTCTGGTTGCGTTTCAGGCGAATGGAAATGTCGTCCACCGCGCGCAACACCACGGGATCGCCCGCCAGGAAGCCGCCGCCGATCTTGAACGTCACCTCGACCTTGCGGCCCTCCAGAAGCACGGGAGCGTCGGGCGCGGGCGGCGCCTTGCGTCCAGTCGGCTCGGCCGCCAGCAACATTTTGGTGTACGCATGCTGCGGATTGGCGAACAGCGAGGCCGCCTCGCCCTCTTCCACCACCTCGCCCGAGCGCATCACGTAAACGCGGTCAGCGAAACGCCGCACGATGCCGAGGTCATGCGTGATGAAGACGATGGCCATGCCGAGCTTCTTCTGGAGCTCGGCGAGCAACACCAGGATCTGCGCCTGGATGGTGACGTCGAGCGCCGTCGTCGGTTCGTCGGCGATCAGGATGTCGGGATCGTTCGCCAGCGCCATCGCAATCATGACGCGCTGGCGCTGGCCGCCCGACATTTCGTGCGGATAGGATTTCAGCCGCCGTTCCGGGTCGGGAATATGAACGAGGCGCAGGAGTTTCAGCGCTTCCTCGCGCGCCGCAGCGGCGCTCAGGCCCCGATGGCGGCGGATCGGCTCCATCAGCTGATTGCCGATCGAGTAGAGCGGATCGAGCGATGTCATCGGCTCCTGGAAGATCATGCTGATCTTGCGACCGCGCACCTTGTTGAGCTCGCCCTTTTTCATGGCGAGCAGGTTGGCGCCGCGGTAGTCGACGGCGCCAGTCGCCTCGCCATTGGAGGCGAGCAGGCCCATTGCCGCCATCATGGTCTGGCTCTTGCCGGAGCCTGACTCGCCGACGACCGCGACAGTCTCGCCGGCCTTGACGTTGATGTTGATGCCCTTGACGGCCTCGACGGCGCCGTCGAGCGTGCGGAAGCGGACCTTGAGGTCGCGAACGTCGAGAACGGTTTGCGCGTTGGCCATCTCAGCGATCCTTCGGGTCGAGCGCATCGCGCAGGCCGTCACCAACGAAGTTCAGCGCGAACAGCGTCGAGACCAGGAAGAAGGCGGGGAACAAAAGCAGCCAGTTGGCGGTGCCGATGTTCTTGGCGCCCGCCGAAATGAGCACGCCCCAGCTCGTCATCGGCTCCTGCACGCCAAGACCGAGGAACGACAGGAAGCTTTCCAGGATGATGACCTGCGGCACCAGCAGCGTCATGTAGATGACGACCGGGCCGAGCAGGTTGGGGATGACATGGCGGATCAGAATGCCGCCTTGCCGCACGCCCAGAGCCTCGGCGGCCTGGACATATTCCTGCCGGCGGATGGACAGCGCCTGCCCGCGCACGATGCGGGCCATGTCCAGCCACAACACCGCGCCAACGGCCAGGAACATCAGCACGAAATTGCGCCCGAAAAACACCACCAGCATGATGACGAAGAAGATGAACGGCAAGGAATAGAGCACATCGACGATGCGCATCATCACCTCGTCGACCTTGCCGCCGGCAAAACCGGCGGTCGCGCCGTAGAGCACGCCGATGACGACGGCAACGACGCCGGCGAGCAGGCCGATGGCCAGCGAGATGCGTCCGGCCATCAGCGTACGCGAAAGCAAGTCGCGGCCGATATTGTCGGTGCCGAACAGGAAATATTGCTGCTTCACCCTGGTGGCCACCACCATCTCGGTGCCGTCGGCGGATTTGCTGGTGATCGATGCGCCCTCGAACGTGTCGGAGCGGTCGAGATAGCGCAGATAGCGCTCGTCGATCGGCTTCGGCGAGGTCAGCGTGACGGCAAGGGTGTCGCCATCCTGCTTCATCTCCTTGATGTCGACGCGCATGCGCTTGACGACGTCGCCGAGCGCCGACTTGACCATATCCTCCTTCGGATAGGCCGACAGGCTGGGAGCCGTGCGCACATAGTCGGAGTAGATGGCGGTGTAGTCGTGCGGCACGAACCACGGACCGGCGATGCAGACGACGCCCATTACGATCAGGTAGCAGAGGCTGAACATGGCCGCGCGGTTGGCCTTGAGACGCGCCCAGGCATCGCCCCAGAGCGAACGCCCGGCGACATGCGGGGCGGAGGTGGCTGCGATATCAGTCATAGCGCACCCTCGGATCGACCACGGCGTAAAGAATATCGACGATGAGGTTGAAGATGATGGTGAAGATGGCGATCACCACCACCGTGCCCATGACCAGCGTGTAGTCGCGGTTCAGTGCCGCATCGACGAAGTAACGGCCGACACCCGGGATCGAGAAGATGGTCTCGACGACGATCGAGCCGGTGAGCAGAGCCGCCGCGGCAGGCCCCGCATAAGAGACGATCGGCAACAGCGCGCCGCGCAGGGCGTGCTTGACCACCACCGACCAGTCGGAAAGGCCGAGCGCGCGGGCGGTGCGGATATGGTGCGAGCGCAGCGACTCGATCATCGAGCCGCGCATCAGGCGGGCCACAATGGCGATCTGCGGCAGCGCCAACGTCAGCACCGGGCCGATCTTGTTGACGAGTGCGCCATCGCCCCAGCCGCCGATCGGCAGCAGCTTCCAACTCAGCCCGAAGACTAGCTGGATCAGCGGCGCGATGACGAAGGTAGGGATGGTGGAACCGGCGGTGGCCAGCGCGATCACCGCATAGTCGCCGACCTTGTTCTGGTTCAGCGCGGCCGTGATGCCGAGAATGGAGCCCAGGATCAGCGCCAGGATCAGCGCCGAGGAGCCGAGCTGGATCGAAATCGGCAGGCCCTTGGCGAAGAGTTCGCCCACCGTGAAGTCGGGCAGATTGTAGCTCGGCCCGAAACTACCATGCAGCAAATTATTGATATAGTTGAGATATTGTTTCCAGAGCGGATCATTGAGGCCGAACTGGGCTTCCAGATTGGCCTGGATCACGGGGTTCAGCCCACGCTCCTGGTTGAAGGGCCCGCCAGGAGCGACCCTGATCAGGAAAAACGCCAGCGTGACAATCACGAATAGCGTCGGGATGGCGGTCAGCAACCGCCTGAACACATAAAGCAGCATGGCCGCCGTACCTCACCTGCAAAGGGAAGCCGCCGCCCCTTGAGGGACGGCGGCTCTGGAGGACTTGTCAGTCCTTGCTGATGAAGCGCGACGGATGAACGTCCATCACGTTGTCTTCGAAGCCGTGCAGCTTCGGCGAAACGATGTTGTGGAAGCTGTAGTAGAGCAGCGGGATCTGGCCGACGTCGTCGATCATGATGCGTTCGGCCTCGGCGAGATCCTTCATGCGCAGCTCAGGCTTGCCGCCATCGGCGGCTGCCTTGTTCATGGCATCCTCGAACTTCGGGCTGTTGTAGCTCGAATAGTTGTTGCCGCTGTCCTTGCGGGTGATGCCGAGGAAGGTTTCCGGATCCTGATAGTCGGCGATCCAGGCAGCGCGGGCGACGTCGTAATTGCCCTTCTCCTGGAGGAAGGCGTAGTGGGTCTTGGTGTCGGTGTTAAGCAGCGTCACCTCGACGCCCAGCGGCTTCAGCTGTTCCTGAATGGCGACCGCGGTGTTCTTGTGGTTCTCCGAAGTGTTGTAGCGGATTTCCATCTTCAGCGGATTGCTCGGGCTGTAGCCCAGCTTCTCCAGGATCTTCTTTGCCGCATCCTCGCGGTCGATCTGCGACATCTCGGCGAACTTGGCCATCGCCGGCGTGTAGCCCTTGATGCCGGGCGGGACCATCGAATAGCCAGGGAACATGGAGTTGTTCCAGACCTTCTCGGCCAGGAAGTCGCGGTCGATCGCCATCGAGATGGCGTTGCGCAGTTCCGGATTGTCCCACGGCTTCTTGTCGGTCTTGATGGCGTAATAATAGGTGCCGAGATACGGCGCGACGCGGATCTGGTCGCCGAACTTCGCCTTCAGGTCAGGCAGCTGCTCGGTCGGCAGATCGTCATAGCTGTCCATTTCGCCGGCTTCGAAGCGCTTCATCGCCGAGGAGCGGTCCTCGGTCGGGATGAAGTTGACCACATCGATCTTGACGCTGGCGGCATCATGGAACTTCGGGTTCTTGACCATCTTGATATGGTCGTTCGGTACCCATTCGGCCAGCGTGTAGGCGCCGTTGGAAACCAGCTTGCCCGGCTTCACCCACTCGGCGCCCAGCTTTTCGAACGATGCCTTGTTGATCGGGTAGGTCGCCTGGTGGGTCAGCATCTCCAGGAAGTACGGGGTCGGTGCCTTCAGCGTGATCTGGAGCGTGTTGGCATCGATCGCCTTGACGCCCATTTCCTCCGGCTTGGCCTTGCCCTTGTTGACTTCCTCGGCATTGGCGACCGGATAGAGCATGGAGGCGTATTCAGCGCCGGTCTTGGGATCTTCCAGGCGGTGGAAGGCATAGACGAAATCTTCGGACGTTACCGGGGTGCCGTCCGACCACACGCCGTCCTTGCGCAGCTTGAACGTATAGGTCTTGCCGTCGTCGGAAACCGTCCAGCTTTCGGCGGCGCCCGGAATGAGCCCGGCCTTGGCATCCTGCATGACCAGGCCTTCGAACAGGTCGCGCAGCACATGCGCTTCATAGACGGTCGAGGTCTTGTGCGGATCGACCGTTTCCGGCTCGGCGGCGCTGCCGCGGTTATAGACGACTTCGGCATAGGCGGCCGCGTGGAAGGCGCCGCCAGCCAAAGCGAAGGTGGTGGCGAACACTGTCGCCTTCAGCATGTTTTTCAGCATGAAAACAAATCTCCCTTAGTCGTGCGGGCTTCCTGTCGGGCCCGCGGAGGTGTTGACGCCCGCTGACCGTTCACCGGCCTCTCCCTTGGGCGAGCCGCGGTTCCCTCTCCGCGGCAGATGGGCAGACACTAACGCCGCGATTTTTTATTTCAACATCCGCGCAACCTTCCCCAACGTCACCCGGAAACAAATATTGTGCAGAGCCTTTGAAAAACCAATGAAATCAAAAGCGTAACCTGTAGCTAACCATTAAACGGCTTAGCGCCCCTACAACGCCGGATTACTTGACACGCGGCTAAAATATTAATGCGCCATTAAGCAACCGACGGTTACATTTCACCGTACTTTTGTAGGCTTTTCTTTTTTAGGCGGGAGAAAGCATGCATAGTATACGAGGAACTTCAGCTTTAAAAATTCGTTCGATACTTTCGAGATGGAAAGTTGATGGCAAAGGCACGTCAGCGGTAGAATTTGCTTTTCTTGCGCCACTCTTCATCCTGTTTGTACTCGGAATAGTTGCATATGGCATCTACTTCGGCGCGAGCCATTCGGTGCAACAGCTGGCGGCCGATGCGGCCAGAACCGCCATAGGCGGGGCCAATCAGACCGAGCGACAGTCGCTCGTCACCACCTTCCTTGCCAACAATGCGGCCGGCTATCCCTTCGTGGACAGCACCAAGCTCACGGTCCTAGCGCAGGACAGCAAAGCCGACGGCAGCCAGTTCGTCGTTACCGTCAGCTATGACGCGCGCAACCTGCCGATCTGGAATCTGCTGTCCGGCCTGCCATTGCCGGGAACCACCATTTCCCGCCAATCAACGATCCGCGTCGGGGGGATATGATGCGCATCCTCGCAGAGTTTGCGGCCCTTGGCCGGCGTTTCCTGCGCGATCGCGGCGCCAACATCGCCATCATGGCGGCCTTGTGCACACCGGTGGCGGTGGCAGCCATGGCGGTGGCCGTCGACGAAGGCTCGCTCTACAATGAGCGGCGCGCGGCGCAATCGCTGACCGATCTCGCGGCAATCGCCGCCGGCTCCAACATCACCAATGCGGAGGCGGCGGTGCTGGCGGCTTTCGGCGACAATGGGTTGAATGGCGCCACAGTGGTAGCAGCTGGCTCGGGCACGCCGACGGCCGGCAAGCCGGTGGTCAGCGTCGTGCGCGGCCGCTACACGCCAACCGCGGCCTTGGGTCAGCGGTTCCAGGCCGGTGTGACGCCTTACAATGCCGTCTCAGTGTCGATGCGCAAGATCGGTACGCTGTATTTCGGTGGAGCGTTCATGGCACCACCGCAGATCGGCGCGAGCGCCATCGCCTCGACCACGCCGCAGGCCACCTTCTCCATCGGCTCGCGGCTCGCTTCGGTCGACACCAGCAAGAGCCCCTTGCTCAACGCGCTGCTCGGCGGCTTCCTCGGCACCAATGTCGCGCTGAACGCGATGGACTATAATTCGCTGCTCAGCGCCGACGTGAACGTGCTTTCCTTCCTCGACCAGCTCGCCATCAAGCTCAATCTCACCGGCGTCAGCTATTCGGATGTGCTGGCGTCCAAGGCGACGGTCGGGCAGATACTTGGCGCGCTGGCTGGCGTGCCCGGACTGGATTCGCGCAGCCAGCTCGCCCTGCAGACAATGGCCGCCGGCGCGACCAATCTCATCAAGATCCCGCTCAATGCATTGGTCGATCTCGGCAATGTCGGTCGTCTCGGCCTCGGCCAGCGGCCAGCTGGCCTGACCGTCGATGCCGGCGTGCTCGGCATGGTCTCCGCCGCTGCCGGCCTCGCAAACGGCGGCAAGCAGATCGACCTCGGTACGGCGATCAATATCCCAGGCGTGCTCAGCATTACCGCCTCCGTCGCCGTCGGCCAGCCGCCGCAATCCGCCCCCTGGTTCAGGGTCGGGCAGAAGGGTTCCGTAGTACGCACCGCCCAGACGCGGCTGAAACTGCTCGTCCAGGTCATTCCCAGCACCAGTCAGCCGGCCGCGGGCGTCAAATTGAACTCGGCGGTGATTACACTGCCGGTCAATGTCGAACTCGCTTATGCCGAGGGCACGCTCACCGACATCAGCTGCCCGACGGGATTGCCAGCAAGCCGCGTGGTCTCGATCGCGGCGCGGCCGGGAATTGGCAGCGTCAAGATCGCGCAGACCAGCGGCACGGGCTTCGCCGACTTCACGCAGCCGCAGAGCTTCAGTGCAGCTCCCATCGTCAATGTGAGCATCAACCTGCTGCTGCTCCAGCTCAGCCTCATAACTGTGAACGCCTATGCGGACGTCGATATCGGCAACACGATTACGACGCCGCTGACGTTCAACAATTCCGACATAACGTCGAAGGCCCCAAAGACCGTCACCTCCTCAAACTTCACGAACTCCGCGACCACCTCGCTGCTCGGGAATCTTGACCTGAGCGTCACCGTGGCGGGCTTAGATCTCGCCGTCCTGACAGGGCTTATTACCAACACGATCACACCGGCTCTGATGCCGATCCTGCAGACGGTCACCGCTCCGCTGGATAATTTGCTTGCCGGGTTGCTTCAGTCGCTCGGCATCGGCCTCGGCCAGGCCGACGTCCGCGTCACCGGTGCTACCTGCGGCCAATCGGTTCTTGTGCTGTAGGCAGGTTTTCCCCACCCTTGCCCGAAATGCTGAAGGCGGGAGGCTCGCAAGAGCTCTCCCGCTACTTTTCTGTTTAGCGCAGCCGGCCGAGAAGCGTCCCCAGTGGCGGCAGCAAGACCCCGCTATCGCCGAGCGTCGCCCGCGCTCCTGAAAGATCGAACACCTCGGCGATCTCGAACCCATCCGGCAGTGGCCACGAGCTCTCCGTCCCGCCGAAATTGAACAGGCAGAGCAGCCGCTGCCCGTCCGCTTCGCGCATGAAAGCCAGCACGTCGCCCTCCGCATCGAGGAAACGGATCGAGCCCCTGACCAGCGCGGGGTGAACTCGGCGCAGCGCAAGCGCTGCGCGGTAGGCGGCCAGCACGCTGCCATCATCGCCAGCCTGGACATCGACGGCACGGGCGCGATGCTGGTCCGGCACCGGCAGCCAGGGTTTCGCGGTCGAAAAGCCGGCATTGTCGGCGCCCACCTGCCACGGCATCGGCGTGCGGCAGCCGTCGCGCCCCTTGAAGCCCGGCCAGAAGCGGATTCCGTAAGGGTCGCGCAAATCCTCGAAGGCGAGTTCGGCCTCCCGCAGGCCGAGTTCTTCGCCCTGATAAAGACAGATCGAACCGCGCAGGCAGACGATGAGGCCGACCGCGAATTTCGCCACAATATCAGTATCGCCGCCCAGCGGCGTCCAGCGACTGACATGGCGCACCACGTCGTGATTGGAAAAGGCCCAGCAGGCCCAGCCTTGCGGCGCCGCCTTCTCGAATGCCTCGACGCAGCCGCGCACATGCGCGGCCGAGAAGGCACCGCCCAGAAGGTCGAAGGTGTAGCACATGTTGAGACGGTCGTTGCCCGACGTATAGGCCGCCATGGTCTGCAGCGAGCGCCCCTCGTCGCCCACCTCGCCGACCGCGGCGCGGTTTCCATATTCGTCGATCAACGCGCGGAAACGCTTGAGGAACTCCAGGTTCTCCGGCCGCGTCTTGTCGAACAGATGCTCCTGGAAGAGATAGGGGTTGGTCTCGTTGAGCGTGCCGGCGAGGCTGGCAACCAGCGGCGGGTTGGAGCGCAGCCAGCGGTCGTGGACAAAATAGTTCACCGTATCGAGGCGGAAGCCATCGACGCCGCGCTCCAGCCAGAAGCGCACCGTTTCCAGAAGCGCGGCCTGAACAGCGGGATTATGGAAATTGAGGTCGGGCTGGGCGGCCAGGAAATTGTGCATGTAATATTGCCGCCGCGTCGCATCCCATTCCCAGGCCGGGCCGCCGAACACGGAAAGCCAGTTGTTGGGGGCGGAACCGTCCGGCTTGGCCTCGGCCCAGACATACCAGTCAGACTTGGCGCTATCGCGGCTGGAGCGGCTCTCTTGGAACCAGGCGTGTTTGTCGGAAGTGTGCGACAGCACCTGGTCGATGAAGACCTTCAGCCCGAGGCGGTGCGCCTCCGCCACCAGCGCATCGAAATCGGCCAGCGTGCCAAAGATCGGGTCGACGTCGAGATAGTCGGAGACGTCGTAGCCCATGTCGGCCATCGGCGACTTGAAGAAGGGTGACAGCCAGACCGCATCGACGCCAAGCGAAGCGACATGGGCGAGACGCGCCGTGGCGCCGTTGAGGTCGCCGCTGCCGTCGCCCGTCGTGTCCTGGAAGGAGCGCGGATAGATCTGGTAGATGACGCAACCGCGCCACCATTCATGACCGGCAGTGGTCATTTCGCCTCTCCCTTGTCTGGCCGTCGCTTGCGTTCGCTCATGAATACTAACGCCCTGCCCTCGACCCGGCGCCAGGCCTCCGCGTCGGCGGCGGGGTCCAACGCGTCGACCCAGCTGTAGCCATCACGCACCGGCAATACGAAGGTGGAAGCGCGGCGGTCGCCATTGACGAGCACGGCAAGCCGGCCACCGTCGGCGTTCGCCGCGCCCAGAACCATCGCCAGGCGTCGCCGGCGCGGGTCGTTCCAGGCGCTGTCGTCCATCGGCTGGCCGGTCTCGGTCATCCACTCGACGTCGGCGCATGCATCGCCGTTCAGCGGCCGGCCGGTGAGCAAGGTCGGATCGCGCAGTGCGGGTACAGCGCCGCGCAAGGCCGAGAGTGCCGCGACATAGCCTTCCAGCGCGTGGTCGCGGCCGGCCCAGTCCAGCCAGGTGACGGCATTGTCCTGTGCATAGGCATTGTTGTTGCCGCGCTGGCTGCGCCCGAACTCGTCGCCTGCGGTCAACATGATGGCGCCGCGCGAGGCAAACAGGGTGGCGAGCAGCGCGCGCTGGTCGCCAGCCCGATGTTGCACGACGCCGGGATCGTCGCTCTCGCCTTCGACGCCATGGTTCCACGACTGGTTCTCGTCATGGCCGTCGCGATTGGCCTCGCCATTGGCTTCGTTGTGCTTCTTCTCGTAGCTGACGAGGTCGGCCAGCGTCATACCGTCATGGGCGGCGATGAAATTGACCGTGCGGCTCACTGTGCCGGGAAACACATCCGAAGAGCCGGCCAGCCGCGTCGCCAGCCGCCCGACCATGCCGGTATCGCCGCGCCAGAAACGGCGGACGTCGTCGCGGTATTTGTCGTTCCATTCCAGGAACGGTTGACCGAACCGGCCGAGCTGATAGCCGCCTGGGCCGATATCCCAGGGTTCCGCGATCAGGATACGGTCGGAAAGAACAGGGTCCGCGCGCATGGCGGCGAGCAACGGCGCGTTGGCGTCAAAACCTTTGTCGTCGCGCCCAAGCACCGGTGCCAGGTCGAAGCGAAAGCCGTCGACGCCGGCGTTTCGCACGAAGTGGCGCAGGCTGGCCAGCACCAGATCGCGCGCAGCCGGGTGGTCGCAGGCCAGCGTGTTGCCGGTGCCTGTTTCGTTGACGAGGCGCCCGTTGGACGCATGGCGATAATAGGCGCGGCTGTCCAGTCCGCGCAGCGACAGGGTCGGGCCGCGCTCGTCACTCTCGCCGGTGTGGTTGAAAACCAGGTCGAGGATGACGCCGATGCCGGCCCCATGCAGGGCCTTGGTCGTGCTGCGCAGATCGGCGATCCCCCGCGGCGCCAGGCGCGGGTCCAGTGCCATGAAGGTGACCGGGTTGTAGCCCCAGCCATTGGTCAGGCCGAGCGGCGGCAAATGGCGCTCGTCGATCTTCGCTGTCACCGGCATCAATTCCACCGCCGAAACGCCGATCTTCTTCAAATGATCGATGATTGTGGGATGGGCGACTGCGCGCAGCGTGCCGCGATCTTCGTCCAGCACATGCGGATGGCGCATGGAGAAGGAGCGAACCGACAATTCGTAGATCAGTCCGCCGGGCTCGAACAACGGCGACCGCGCCGGCACGGGATCGGACAAGGCGCGCACCACCGCTTTCGGCATCAACGGCGCGGTATCGCCGCCTTCGCCGCGCCGGGCGGCAAGCCTGGCATCGTAGACATAGGGGCGATCGATCTCGACGGCATAGGGATCGACCAGCAGCTTTTCAGGATCGAACCATAGGCCGCGTTCCGGCGCATAGTCGCCGTCGGCGCGCAGGCCGTAACGCGCACCCTCGCCGATGCCGCTCACACGCAGCCGGAAGATATCGTCAGCCCCGCGCGCCATCGGCAGGCGTTGCGTCTCACGGTCATCCGCATCGAAAAGGCAGAGCTCGATCTTGCCGGCCTGGCTTGACCAGACCGCGAATTCGGTGCCGGATCTGTCGGGGCGTGCTCCGAGAATGGCGATCCTCCTGGAACGAATTCATCGTCACCGGCGACTCGCCAGCATCCAACAATAGCAACCTTGCCGTATCTCGGAAGCCGTCGGAGTGGCTGTCAGGAGGTTGCAGCACTCTTCAGCCAAATGACCCGCTTGGGCTGGACAATTCGCCAGGGATCGAGAGGGTCAGGTGCACCTGAAACCAGAGCAAGGGACGATGTTTCCCGCCCATAATCGATGAGGAGTAAGGTCATGCCCTATACCATCCACCTGCATCGCGTCCTCAAGGCCCCGCCCGAAAAGGTCTATCGCGCCTTTCTCGATGCGGACGCATTGCGCCGCTGGCTGCCACCCTACGGTTTCCTGTGCAGTGTCGACCATGTCGACGCCAAGGTCGGCGGCACCTTCCGCATGTCATTCAAGAACTACACGACCGGCCAGGCGCATTCGTTCGGCGGCGAGTTTCTGGAACTCGAGCCCCATCGCAAGCTGGTCTATACCGACCGCTTCGACGACCCCAACCTGCCGGGCGAGATCAAGGTTACCGTCGCGCTCACCGAAGTGTTCTGCGGCACCGACATCAAGATAGAGCAGGCCGGAATACCGGATATGATCCCGGAAGCCGCCTGCTATCTCGGCTGGCAGGAATCGCTGTTGCAACTCGCCAATGTGGTCGAGCCCGATATCCGCCAGTAACAACAGCGGCGGTCGTCAAAAGGGAACGGCGCCTCCGAACGGCCTCAGGTGATCACGCTCGGCTTGTTGCGGCCGGTATGACGTTTGATGCCGGCGATATCGTCGGCGGCGGCGATGAGATCGGCCAGCGCCACCTGCGTGTCGATCCCGTGCTTGGCCTTGTCCGACTCGTAGCGCTCGATATAGACGCGCAGCGTCGCGCCCGAAGTGCCGGTGCCGGACAGGCGCAGCACCACGCGCGAGTTGCCCTCGAACAGGATGCGGATGCCCTGTTTCTCGCTGATCGAGCCATCGACCGGGTCGTGGTAGGAAAAGTCGTCGGCATTGGCGATCTTCAGGCCACGCACCGTCTTGCCGGGCAGCGAGGAGAGCTTGGCGCGCAGCTCGTCGACCAGCGCATTGGCGCGGTCGCTGTCGACCCCTTCATAGTCGTGGCGCGAATAATAGTTGCGGCCGTAGGTCGCCCAATGTTCGGTGACGATCTGCAAGGCGCTTTCGCCGCGCGCCGCCAGGATCGACAGCCACAACAGCACCGCCCATAGCCCGTCCTTCTCGCGCACATGGTTGGAGCCGGTGCCGGCGCTTTCCTCGCCGCAGATGGTGGCCATGCCGGCATCGAGCAGATTGCCGAAGAACTTCCAGCCGGTCGGCGTCTCGTAGATGCCGATGCCGAGCTTTTCGGCCACGCGGTCGGCGGCGCCGCTGGTCGGCATCGAGCGGGCGATGCCCTTGAGGCCGTCCTTGTAGCCCGGCGCCAGGCGCGCATTGGCGGCCAGCATCGCCACCGAGTCCGACGGGGTGACGAAGATACCCTTGCCGATGATCAGGTTGCGATCGCCGTCGCCGTCGGAAGCGGCGCCGAAATCCGGTGCGTCGGGACCCATCATCTCGTCATAGAGATGTTTGGCGTGGACGAGGTTCGGATCCGGATGATGGCCACCGAAATCCGGCAGCGGCTTGAAATTGCGGCAGGTGCCGGCGGCGGCACCCAGCCGATGCTCGAGGATTTCCTTGGCATAGGGACCTGTCACGGCATGCATGGCGTCGAAGCGCATGCGGAAGCCCGATTTGAACAATTTGCGCAGCGCGTCGAAATCGAACAGCGTCTCCATCAGCTCGGCATAGTCGGCGACGGAATCGATCACCTCCACCGTCATGCCGCCGGCCTTGACCGTGCCGATCGTATCGAGATCGATCGGGGCGATGTCGGCGATCTTGTATTCCTTGATCGCCTTGGTGCACGCGAAGATGGCGTCGGTCAGTTTCTCCGGCGCCGGGCCGCCATTCTCGGCATTGTACTTGATGCCGAAATCCTCGTGCGGGCCGCCGGGATTGTGCGAGGCCGACAGGATGATGCCGCCGAAAGCCTTGTATTTGCGAATGACGTTGGAGGCGGCCGGCGTCGACAGGATGCCGCCCTGCCCCACCATCACCTTGCCGAAGCCGTTGGCGGCGGCAATGGCGATCACCTTCTGCGCCACCTCGCGGTTGTAGTAGCGGCCGTCGCCGCCCAGGATCAGCGTCTTGCCCTCAATACCCTGCAGTGCGTCGAAGATCGACTGCACGAAATTCTCGACATAGTTCGCCTGCTGGAATTCCGGAACCTTCTTGCGCAGGCCCGACGTGCCGGGCTTCTGGTCGTCATAGGGCTTGGTGGCGACGGTGCGTATCATCGTTGGGCAACCTTCCTTGCAAGCAGCGAGCGATAGAGCTCGACATATTTTCCGGCGCTGCGGTCCCAGGACACGTCGGCCTTCATGCCCTGCCGCTGGATCGAGGCCCAGGCGTCGGTGTCGCCATGTGCCTGCAGCAGCCGGCGCACGGCGTGCAGCAATGCATCGCCATTGTTGGCGGCGAACTGGAAGCCGGTGGCGACCCCGGCCGCAACCGCGGCCTCGTTGGCATCGATGATGGTGTCGGCCAGACCGCCGGTGCGCGCCACCACCGGCACGCAACCATAACGCAGGCCGTAGAGCTGGGTCAGCCCGCAGGGCTCGAAGCGCGATGGGATGATGATGGCGTCGCAGCCGCCCTGCATGACATGCGACAGCGCCTCGTCATAACCGATGACGGTGCCGACGCGGCCGCGATGGCGGGCGGCGGCGGCCAAAAGCGCGCCTTCGAGACCCGGATCGCCGGAGCCTAGAACGGCCAGTTTGGCACCGGCGGCGACGATGCCGTCGGCCATGGCGGCGAGGATATCGATGCCCTTCTGCCAGGTCAGACGGCTGACCACGCAGACGATCGGGCTGCCGTCGCTGGCAAGATTGAAGCGCTCCTCGACCGCCGCGCGGTTGGCGGCGCGCCTGGCCAGGGTGTCGGCCGTGTAGGTCGAAACCAGGTGCTTGTCGGTGGCGGGGTTCCAGATGTCGGTGTCGATGCCGTTCACGATGCCGTGGAGGTCGGCGGCGCGCAGATTGATCAGCCCGTCCAGCCCCATGCCGAATTCCGGCACGCGGATTTCCTGCGCATAGGTCGGGCTGACGGTCGTGATCGCCCAGGCCGCCTGCAGGCCGGCCTTGAGATAGCCGACGCCGCCGTAATATTCGACGCCGTCGAGGCTCATCGCCTCCGCCGGCAGGCTGAGTTCGCCGAAAATGCCGGCGCCGAACTGGCCCTGGAAGGCCAGATTGTGCACGGTGATCAGCGAGGGCGTGCCGACCGCCTTGCCGTAGCGCATATAGGCCAGCGTCATCGCCGCCTGCCAGTCATGGGCGTGCACGATGTCGGGCTTGTAGCCGTCGATGCCGCCGCCGGCGATGTCGCCGCCGACACGGCACAAGGCCGCGAACCGGCGCCAGTTGTCGGGCCAGTCACGGCCGCCGGCATCGCCATAAGGCCCGCCGACGCGGTCGAACAGATGCGGCGCGTCGAGCACCAGGAGATCGAGCCCGGCGACCTCGGCCGCATAGACCGCCGCCTTGCCGCCATGCAGGGCCGGATAGGACAGAAGCGGCTTCTTTTTCTTGAAGGCGTCCATCACCACCGGATAACCGGGCACCAGCGAGCGCATGGCGACGCCCTTGCCGGCCAACGCGATCGGCAGCGCGCCGGCGACATCGGCCAGCCCGCCGGTCTTGACCAGCGGGAATATCTCCGGCGTCACGGACAGAACCTGCATGCGCTACGACCCCAATTTGTCGATCATATCCTGCGTTATCAGACAGATACCCTTTTCCGAAACCCGGAATCGCTTGGCATCCTCGACGGGGTCTTCGCCGACAATAAGGCTTTCTGGGATTTTCACGCCATGGTCGATGACGACATTGGTCAGCCGCGCGTTGCGGCCAACCGTGCAGTCCGGCAGCATGACGACATGGTCGAGGCTCGAATAGGAGTTGATGCGCGCGCCGGTGAAGATCAGGCTGCGCTTCAGC
The DNA here is from genome assembly GCF_052115345.1 of Mesorhizobium sp. 2RAF21. Taxonomy (NCBI): domain Bacteria; kingdom Pseudomonadati; phylum Pseudomonadota; class Alphaproteobacteria; order Hyphomicrobiales; family Phyllobacteriaceae; genus Mesorhizobium; species Mesorhizobium sp. 2RAF21. Next base: position 208,152 of record NZ_JBFRGM010000012.1, read on the forward strand.
GAGGCACCCGACACGATGCAATCGCCCGACACCAGCGACGACACCGCCATGCCGCGCCGCCCCTCGTCGTCATGCACGAATTTGGCCGGCGGCTTCAATTCGGCATAGGTCCAGATCGGCCAGTCGCGGTCGTAGAGATCGAGTTCAGGCGTGATGTCGGTCAGGTCGATATTGGCTTCCCAATAGGCGTCGATGGTGCCTACGTCGCGCCAGTAGGGCCCGGCCTCCGCCGTCGAACGCACGCAGGACTTGGCGAAGCGATGGGCGACGGCTTTGCCGTGCTCGACGATGTAGGGGATAATGTCCTTGCCGAAGTCGCGGCTGGAATCGGGCGTCGCGGCATCGCGGCGCAACTGCTCCATCAGGAACTTGGTCTTGAACACATAGATGCCCATCGAGGCCAGCGCGTAGTCCGGCTTGTCGGGGATGCCGGGCGGATCGGCCGGCTTCTCGACGAAAGCGATGATGTTGTCCTTGGCGTCGACATGCATGACACCGAAACCGGTCGCCTCCATGCGCGGCACTTCGAGGCAGCCGACGGTGACGTCGGCGCCGGCATCGACGTGCTGGCGCAGCATCATCTCGTAGTCCATCTTGTAGATGTGATCGCCGGCGAGGATCACCATGTATTCGGGCCCGTAGGCCTCGATGATGTCGATGTTCTGGTAGACCGCGTCCGCGGTGCCTTCATACCACTGCGTCTCTGAAACGCGCTGGCTGGCGGGCAGGATGTCAAAACTCTCGTTTCGTTCGGGCCTCAGGAAGTTCCAGCCGCGCTGCAGGTGGCGGATCAGCGAATGCGCCTTGTATTGCGTGGCGACGCCGAGGCGGCGGATGCCGGAATTCAGCGCGTTGGACAGAGCGAAGTCGATGATGCGGGTCTTGCCGCCGAAATAGACGGCAGGTTTGGCGCGACGGTCCGTCAACTCCTTGAGGCGACTGCCGCGCCCACCGGCCAGAACATAGGCCATCGCATCGCGCGCCAGCGGTTGCGTCCGTTTGAAATCCGCCATTCTCAGCCTCCCTGCTTTGCCTTCGGAACCGCGCTTTTCCTGATGCGCGCCGCCGTAGCCGACTTCGCCTTTCCCGCGACCTTCCTGCCTTCGGTCGCGGGCATGAATTCCAGCATCACCGTCGCCAGCGGCGGCAGCACCATCACGGCGGCGGTGCGGCCGCCTTCGGCACGCGCCTCGACAGTGCCGCCATTGCCCCTGCCGGAGCCGCCATAGGCGGCAGCGTCGGTGTTGATGATCTCGCGCCAGGTGCCGGCCTCCGGCAACGGCACGCGGTAGTTCTCGCGCGGCACCGGCGTGAAATTGGTGACGACGGCGACCGGGTTGGCGCCCGGCGCCTTGCGCAGCCAGGCAAAGACCGAGTTCTCGCGGTCGTCGACGATCAGCCATTCAAAACCTTCCGGCTCGCAGTCGCGCGCATGCAGCGCCGGCTTTTCGCGATAGAGGCGGTTCAAATCGCGCACCACGTCGCGCATGCCGCTGTGCGGTGCATATTGCAGCATGTCCCAGTCGAGTGCGCGGGCCTCGCTCCATTCGCGGCGCTGGGCGAATTCCTGGCCCATGAACAACAGCTTCTTGCCGGGATAGCCCCACATGAAGGCGTAATAGGCACGCAGCGTGGCGAACTTCTGCCAGTCGTCGCCGGCCATCTTGCCGATCAGCGTCGCCTTGCCGTGCACCACCTCGTCATGGGAGAGCGGCAGCACGAAATTCTCTGTGAAGGCATAGGTCAGGCCGAAGGTGATCTGGTTGTGATGGTATTTGCGGAACAACGGCTCGCGGGCCAGATATTCCAGCGTGTCGTTCATGAAGCCCATGTTCCACTTGAAGCCGAAGCCAAGCCCGCCTTCGTGAACCGGGTGGGAGACCTTTGGCCAAGAGGTGGATTCCTCGGCGATGGTCATGACGCCGGGATGATGGCCGTAGATTTCCTTGTTCATGCGCTGCAGGAAGGCGACGGCCTCGAGGTTCTCGCGGCCGCCCTTCTCGTTGGGGATCCACTCGCCGGCCTTGCGTGAATAGTCGAGGTAGAGCATCGAGGCGACCGCATCCACGCGTAAGCCATCGACGTGGTATTTCTCCGCCCAATAGAGCGCGTTGTTGACGAGGAAGGACAGCACCTCGCCGCGACCGAAATTGTAGATCAGCGTGTTCCAGTCGGGCTGGTAGCCCTTGCGTGGATCGGCGTGCTCGTAGAGCGCGGTGCCGTCGAACTTCGCCAGTCCGAACTCGTCGGTGGGGAAATGCGCCGGCACCCAGTCGAGGATGACGCCGACACCGGCGCGATGGGCACCGTCGACGAAGCGCGCGAAACCTTCCGGATCGCCGAAGCGGGCGGTCGGCGCGTAGAGCCCGGTCGCCTGGTAACCCCATGACGGGTCGTAGGGATGCTCGGAGATCGGCAAAAGCTCGATATGGGTGAAGCCGGTGTCGACGACATAGGGGATCAGCCTTTCCGCCAGTTCGTCCCAGGTCAGGAAGCTGCCATCCTCGTTGCGCTGCCACGAACCGGCATGGACCTCATAGATGGAGATGGGCTGGCGCCGCGCTTCGGTTTCACGCCAGAACTTGCGATGCGCGGCATCGCCCCATTTGTGCCGCGAGGGCGCCGCCGTCACCGAGGCGGTGGCCGGGCGCAGTTCCGAGCGGAAGGCGAAGGGGTCGGCCTTGAGCGGCAGGCGCGCGCCCCTCGCCCCAACGATCTCGTATTTATAGGGGCGGCCCTCGCCAAGGCCGGGAATGAAGATTTCCCAGATGCCGGTGTCTTGCCGCAACCGCATCGGATGGCGGCGGCCGTCCCAGGCATTGAAATCGCCGACCACGGAGACCCGCTTGGCATTGGGCGCCCAGACGGCGAAATGCACGCCGCTGGCGCCTTCATGGTCGATGAGATGCGCACCCAGCTTGTCGAACAGGCGCAGATGCGAACCCTGCGCCATGTAATAATCGTCCATCGGACCGAGCACCGGGCCGAAGGTGTATGGGTCGGTGATCCACCATTCGCCGCCCGAATTGCGGGCATGGTATTTCAGCGGCTGACGCCGGGTGATCGAGACTGGTCCCTCGAAGAACCCGGCCTCGTTGCGGCGAAAGAGTTCACCGACAGGCTTGCCGGCGAGCGTATGGGCAGTGACGGTTTCTGCATCGGGGATGAAGCAGCGGGCGACAAAACCGACGCCAGTCTGCTGGACGCCGAGCACCGCGAAAGGGTTGCCATGCGTCCCCGCCACGATCGCCTTGACGTCGCTGGCCGAGGCCAGCCCTTCGGCCTGGTCGCTCGTCGCGGTCGCGCGCGGCTTTTTCGTCAAGCGGTACCCCTCCCTGGGTATCCGGCCACTTTGGCGTGGCCTTCATGCAATCACATCACACAGGCACGTTCCAGATTTCTTTCGCGTATTGGCGAATGGTGCGGTCCGACGAGAACCAGCCCATGCGCGCCACGTTGCGAATGGCGCGGGCGTTCCAGTCGGCACGATCATTCCAGACCGCGTCGACCTCGCGCTGCGTGGCGGCGTAGGCATCGAAATCGGCGGCGACCATGAACCAGTCGCTGTCATAGAGCCCGTTCATCAGGTCGCGATAACGGTCGGGATCGTGCGGCGAGAAAACGCCGGACGAGATCGCCGAAATGGCCTGCGCCAGTTCCGGCAAAGCTTCGATGATGGCGCGCGGCTGGTAGTCGCCACGGCGGCGCTCGGCCACTTCGTCGGCCTTCAAGCCGAAGATGAAGATGTTGTCGTCGCCGACATGTTCCTTCATCTCGACATTGGCGCCGTCGAGCGTGCCGATGGTGAGCGCGCCGTTCAGCGCGAACTTCATGTTGCCGGTGCCGGACGCTTCCATGCCGGCGGTCGAGATCTGTTCCGACAGATCAGCGGCCGGCATCATGATCTCGGCCGCGCTGACATTGTAGTTGGGCACGAACACCACTTTCAGCAGACCGCGCACCGCCGGGTCGCCATTGACGACCTTGGCGACGTCATTGGCCAGTTTGATGATCAGCTTGGCGTTGTGGTAGCTGGGCGCCGCCTTGCCGCCGAAGAATTTCACGCGCGGCGTCCAGTCCTTTTCCGGATGCGAGCGGATCTGGTCGTAGAGCGCCACCGCCTCCAGGATGTTGAGCAGCTGGCGCTTGTATTCGTGGATGCGCTTGATCTGGATGTCGAACAGCGCCGACGGATCGACCCGGATGCCCAGCCGGTCGGCGACCAGATTGGCCAGCCGCGTCTTGTTGGCGCGTTTGACGGCGGCGAACTTGTCGCGGAACGCTGCATCCCCGGCAAACCGGTCCAGTTCCTTGATCGCCTCGATGTCGTCGAGGAAACGGTCGCCGATGGCCTGTCGCGCCAGCGCCGTCAGCCCGGGATTGCACTGGATCAGCCAGCGGCGCGGTGTGATGCCGTTGGTCTTGTTGTTGATGCGGTCGGGATAGAGCCGGTGCAGGTCGGCGAACACGGTCTGCTTCATCAGCTCCGTGTGCAGTGCCGACACGCCGTTGATCGAATGCGAACCGACGAAGGCGAGATTGCCCATGCGCACGCGGCGGTCGCCATTCTCCTGGATCAGCGAGATCGCGGCGATCTGGTCGCCGGAGAAGCGGTTGGAGGAACGCGCCTCCTGCAACACCTCGGCGTTGATGGCGTAGACGATCTGCATGTGGCGCGGCAAAAGCCGCTCGAACAGCGGCACCGGCCAGCTTTCCAGCGCCTCGGGCAGCAGCGTGTGGTTGGTGTAGGCGAAGGTGCGCTTGGTGATGTCCCAGGCCTGGCTGAAATCCATGCCGTGGACGTCCATCAACAGCCGCATCAGCTCCGGCACGGCCACCGCCGGATGGGTGTCGTTCAAATGGATCGCGGCCTTGTCGGGCAGCGAGGCGAGCTCGCCATATTGACTGAGATGGCGCTGCACGATGTCCTGCAGCGAAGCGGTCGAGAAGAAATATTCCTGCCGCAGCCGCAGTTCCTGGCCGGCCTTGTGCGAATCCGCCGGATAGAGCACCCGCGACAGCGCGTCGGCCTTGTTGCTCTCGGCCAGCGCGCCGATATGGTCGCCGGCATTGAACTTGTCGAGCAGGATCGGGTCTACCGGCATGCCGGACCACAGCCGCAGCGTGTTTACGCGTTTGGCCTTCCAGCCGACCACCGGCGTGTCGTAGGCAACCGCCAGCACATGCTCCAGCGGCTTCCAGACATGGCGCTCCAGGCGCCCGTCCTTGGCGGTGACGGACTCCACCGAACCGCCGAAACCGACCTCGAAGGAGCGCTCGCGGCGCTCGAACTCCCAGGAATTGCCGTGGTCGAGCCAGGTTTCGGGCAATTCGACCTGCCAGCCATCCTGGATTTCCTGGCGGAACATGCCGTTGGCGTAGCGGATGCCATAGCCATGCGCCGGCACGTCGACGGTGGCCATCGATTCCATGAAGCAGGCGGCGAGCCGGCCGAGGCCGCCATTGCCGAGTGCCGCGTCCGGTTCCAGCGTGGCGATTTCGTCGAGGTCGACGCCGAGCGAAGCCAGCGCCTCGCGCATCGGGTCCATGATGTCGAGATTGGAGAAGGCGTCGCGCATCAACCGGCCGATCAGGAATTCGAGCGACAGGTAGTAGACCCGCTTTTCCTGCTGCTCGTAGGTTTCCTTGGTGGCGCTGATCCAGTGGTCGATGATGCGATCGCGCACCACCTTGATCGAGGCGGTCAGCCAGTCATAGGGCGTGGCGACGGTGGTGTCCTTGCCGACCCGGTATTTGAGGGCCATCAGCACCTCGGACGCCAGCGTCTGCGGGTCGGGATGGTCGAGAGCGGGCAGCGAAGCACTAAGCGTCTTGGTGCGGGTCATGTTGCCTCTCGCGCAACCGGCAATCAGGACCTCTCCGTCTCGCCGGGAACCGATTTTGCCTTTCAACAAGCATGCATAGCAGGACCATCTAGCCCATACCAGACAGTTGACTAGAATTTTTCAATCGATTTAAGTTCGCTAATATTCCGCGTTGCACCCAGAGCTTATCGCAATGCACTCCGGGCGCAATCAGGAACTCAGGCAGCGGCCCCTGCCATCTCCGGCGGCGCCTTGGCCCCGGTCATGAAGGCGACCGCATCCGACATCGAATAGTCCTTCGGGTTGATGACGGTCAGCCGCCGGCCGAGCCGGTGGATATGGATGCGATCGGCCACCTCGAAGACATGCGGCATGTTGTGCGAGATCAGCACGATGGGCAGGCCGCGCCGCTTCACGTCGAGGATCAGTTCCAGCACGCGCCGGCTTTCCTTGACGCCGAGTGCCGCCGTCGGCTCGTCCATGATGACGACACGGCTGCCGAAGGCGGCGGCGCGCGCCACCGCAACGCCCTGGCGCTGGCCGCCGGACAGCGTCTCGACCGCCTGGCCGATGTTCTGGATGGTCATCAGGCCGAGTTCCGTCAGCTTTTCGCGCGCGCGCTTCTCCATCGCCGTGCGGTCGAGCATGCGCAACCACGACCCCAATATGCCGGGCTTCCGCAGTTCGCGGCCGAGAAACATGTTGTCGGCGATCGACAGCGCCGGCGACAGAGCGAGGTTCTGGTAGACCGTTTCGATGCCGGCGTTGCGCGCCTCCATCGGCGATTTGAACTGCACCGGCTTGCCCTCCAGGCGGATTTCGCCCTCGTCCGGCGTGACCGCGCCGGAAATCGCCTTGATCAGCGACGACTTGCCGGCGCCGTTGTCGCCGATGACGGCGAGGATTTCGCCCGGATAGAGATCGAAATCGGCATTGTTCAGAGCGGTGACGCGGCCATAACGCTTGACCAGTCCGCGCGCGGTGAGAATGGGTTCTGGCTGTCCGGTCATCCTGCGACCTTCCTGATCCACTGGTCGATGGCGACGGCGCTGATAATCAGCACGCCAATCAACAGATAGGTCCATTGCGGGTCCGTGCCGATGAGGCGCAGCCCGAGCGAAAAGACGCCGACGATCAGCGCCCCGAAAAGCATGCCGAGGATGGAACCGCGGCCGCCGAACAGCGAGATGCCGCCAATCACCACCGCGGTGATGGATTCGATGTTGGCGAACTGGCCGGCGGTCGGCGATACCGAGCCGATGCGGCCGATGAGCAGCCAGCCGCCGAGCGCGCAGATCAGACCGGCCAGCATGTAGACCGAGACCAGTATGCGCTTGACGCGTACGCCGGACAGTTCCGCCGCGTCCGGATCGTCGCCGATCGCGTAGACATGGCGGCCCCAGGCGGTGTGGTTCAGCACATACCAGAGGATGGCCACCAGCAGCACCATGGCGATGACGCCATAGGTGAAAACCGCATTGCCCATCCGCAAATTGGTGCCGAAGAACTGGAGGATCGGCGCCTGTGTCTCGATGTCCTGGGCGCGGATCGTCTCATTGGCCGAATAGAGGAAGTTCGAGGCCAGAACGATCTGCCACATGCCGAGCGTAACGATGAAGGGTGGCAGTTTCATATAGGCGACGAGCGCGCCGTTGATCCAGCCGCACAACGCGCCGACGCCGAAGCCGCACAGGATCGCCAGCGAGGGCGGCAACCCGTAGCGGAAGGTGAACTGGCCCATCACCACTGACGACAGCACCATGATGGCGCCGACCGAAAGGTCGATGCCGGCCGTCAGGATGACCAGCGTCTGCGCCGCGCCGATCACGCCGGTGATCGCCACCTGCTGCAGGATCAGCGTCATCGAGAAGGCTGAGAAGAACTTGCCGCCGATGATGACGCCGAAGATCAGCACCGAGACCACCAGCACGATCAGCGGCACCGCAGCCGGATTGGAATGCAGGAAGTGCTGCACCTTCTCCACGCTCGAACGTGTGTGCGTGTCGAAATCAGCCACCGCCGTGTCGGCGCCGGTGAGTACCTTTTCGAATTCCTGCGGTCGCCTGGCGTCCGCCGAAGCGTCGGTCATGTCGGCTCCTCCCGATCGGGGATCTCTGCCCCCGTCATACGCCCAACGTAATGCCCGTCGACGTGCCGATGCCCTGTCCTCCGACCAGCCTCGCGTCAAAAACCGACACGCGAGTTGCTGGTCTGCAATCACCTTCCCCGGCAGGAGAAGAAGACGTCCGGAAGATAGGGCGCTCCGCCTTCGAGGCACCCTGCTGGAGCGCCGCGCGTCCATCTGGACGCACGGAACGCTCCAACACTTTCAATCTGCATATTGGCCCGAAAATCGGATCCGACTTTCGGGCCGATGCGCCAGACACTGTCACGCCGTCAGGCGTTCAGATCAACCCCAGCACTTGGCGAGGCCGGTCTTGACGTCGATGGAGTCGACGCCCTTGGCCGGCTTGCCGGTGACCAGCGCCACGCCTGTGTCGAAGAAGGTCTTGCCTTCGGTCGGCTTCGGCTTCTCGCCGCTGTCGGCGAACTTCTTGATCGCCTCCACGCCGAGCGAAGCCATCAGCAGCGGATATTGCTGCGAAGTGGCGCCGATGATGCCGGCCTCGACGTTCTTGACGCCCGGGCAACCACCGTCCACCGACACGATCAGCACGTTCTTTTCCACGCCGACGGCCTTCAGCGCCTCATAGGCGCCTGCAGCGGCCGGCTCGTTGATCGTGTGCACAACATTGATGCTCGGGTCCTTCTGGAGCAGGTTCTCCATGGCCTTGCGGCCGCCCTCTTCGTTGCCGTTGGTGACGTCGTGGCCGACGATGCGCGGATCGGTTTCGTCGCCGATCTTGGTCGGGTCCTTGGGGTCGATGCCGAAGCCGATCATGAAGCCCTGGTCGCGCAGCACGTCGACGGTCGGCTGCGACGGGGTGAGATCGAGGAAGGCTACCTTGGCGTCCTTGGCCTTGTCGCCCAGTGTGGCGGCGGCCCACTGGCCGATCAGCTTGCCGGCGAGCAGGTTGTCGGTGGCGAAGGTGGCATCCGCTGCGTCTGCCGGCTCCAGCGGCGTGTCGAGCGCGATCACCAGGATGCCGGCGTCGCGTGCCTTCTTGATGGTCGGCACGATGCCCTTGGTGTCGGAAGCGGTGATCAGGATGCCCTTGGCGCCGTCGGCGATGCAGCTTTCGATCGCCGCGACCTGGCTTTCGGTGTCGCCGTCGATCTTGCCAGCATAGGTCTTCAGGTTGACGCCCAGTTCCTTCGCCTTGGCGGTGGCGCCTTCCTTCATCTTGACGAAGAAGGGATTGGTGTCGGTCTTTGTGATCAGGCACGCACCGACCCCGGCCGCCGAAGCGGGAACGGTGAAGGCGGCAAGCGCGGCAACCGCCGCGCAGAACACGGACGTCTTCAAAACGGAAATTCGCATAGGTACTCCTCCCAGAACCAAGATTGGCGGCCCGCCTGCCGGGCATTGCGCCACGGCGCCCGAATGCCTTCCCGGTGGAGCGCCTGGCACGAACGAAACACCAAACATCGACATGAGTCAATAATTAAATCACTCTTATTTATTATTGACACACTTGCGGAGCCGGCACATTCTCGGCCAAAAGTCAGACAAGAAAAGACCGGAGGGAGGAGCGTTTGGACGACGGCGTTCAAAAGCACGGTTCGTCTGAGCCGGCCGCGAGCCGTCTTCATCGCGGCACGAACCAGAGCGGCATGCGCGACCACAATGAGCGGCTGGTGCTTTCGCTCGTGCGCCAGCATGGCGGGCTGGCCAAATCCGACATTGCCCGCATGACCGGCCTTTCGGCGCAGACCGTCTCCGTCATCATGCGCGAACTGGAGGACGAGGGCCTGCTGGTCAGGCGCGAGCCGCTGCGCGGGCGCATCGGCCAGCCCTCAATCCCGATGGCGCTCAACCCGGAAGGCGCCTTCTTCATCGGCCTCAAGATCGGCCGCCGCAGCGCCGAACTGGTGCTGATCGACTTCCTTGGCAAGGTGCGCGCCATGCTGCACCATTCCTATCGTTATCCCGAACCGTCGGAGACCGTCGATTTCGTCGCCAAGGGCGTCGCCAAGCTGCGGGCGGATCTGACGCCTGCACAGGATCGTCGCGTCGCCGGCCTCGGCATCGCCGTGCCATTCGAACTGTGGAGCTGGGCGGACGCGGCCGGCGCGCCGCGCTCGGTGATGGAGGAATGGCGCCACCGCGACATCCGCTCCGACATCCAGGCGCTGTGCGATTTCCCCGTCTATCTGCAGAACGACGCAACGGCGGCCTGCGGCGCGGAGCTGGTGTTCGGCAATGTCTCCGACGTGCGCGATTTCGTCTATTTCTACATCGGCGCCTTTGCCGGCGGCGGCGTGGTGCTCAACGGCCGCATCTATAGCGGCCCGACCGGCAATGCCGGCGCGCTGGGCTCGATGCCGGTTCCGGGGCCGGACGGCAGGCCAATCCAGCTCATCGACGTTGCCTCCATCGCCACGCTGGAGAAAACCCTCAACCAACGCGGCATCGACGCCCAACATCTTTGGACTTCGCCCGAGGACTGGGGCGAGATCGGCCCCGAGCTGGAGAGCTGGGTGGCGAACGCGGCCGCGGCACTTGCTTATGCCATCGTCGCTGCCGCCTCTGTAATCGATTTCGAGGAGGCGGTGATCGACGGCTGGCTGCCCGCGCCCGTGCGCCGCAGCCTGGTCGAGGCCGTCAACGCGGCGATCGGCCGGATCGACGCCGAAGGCCTCAAGCTGCCCGCCGTGCGCGAAGGCACAGTCGGCATCCACGCCCGCGCGCTCGGCGGCGCCAGCCTGCCGCTGTCCGAACGCTTCCTTGTTGGCCCACCCTCGGCATCCGGAACGTCCTGATTATGCTCATTGGAATCCCTTCCCTGCTCGGCCCCGAACTGTTGGCCGTCCTGCGCGCCATGGGCCATGGCGACGAGATCGCCATCGTCGACGGCAATTATCCGGCCGAGGAACAGGCCAAGCGGCTGATCCGCGCCGACGGGCTCGACCTGATCCCGGTGCTGGACGCCATTCTCACCGTGCTGCCGGTGGACGATTTCGTCGAAGAGGCGCTGTTCCGCTCCTCCACCAAAGGCGACCCGAAGCTGGTCGACCCTGTGCATGGCGAGATCGAGGCGGTATGCGCCCGGCGCGCGCCCGGCCGCAAGGTCGTCGCCCTGCCCGGTGCCGACTTCTACGCCAGGGTCAAGGCCGCGCATGTCATCGTCGCGACCTCCGAACCCAGACTCTACGCCAACATCGTCGTCCGCAAGGGCGTCATCTACCCGACCGGAGCCTGACGCCCATGATCCTTTGCTGCGGCGAGGCCCTGATCGACATGCTGCCGCGCGAGACCACCGCCGGCGAAGCGGCCTTCGCGCCTTATGTCGGCGGCGCAGTGTTCAACACGGCGGTCGCGCTCGGCCGGCTCGACCTGCCGGCCGGCTTCTTCACCGGCATCTCGACCGACTTCTATGGCGACATGCTGCGCGACGCGCTGGTTGCCAGCAATGTCACGCTGGATTTCATCAAATTCGCCGACCTGCCGACGACGCTGGCATTCGTGCGCCTCAGCGGCGGCCACGCCAGCTACCTGTTCTACGACGAAAACACCGCCGGCCGCATGTTGGTCGAATCCGACCTGCCAGCAGTCGGCGACGCGGTCGAGGCGATGCATTTTTCCTGCGTCAGCCTGATCCAGGAGCCCTGCGGCGCGACCTACGAGGCGCTGATGCGGCGCGAGCACGGCAAGCGGGTGATGATGTTCGATCCCAACATCCGCAAGAACTTCATCAAGGACAAGCCGAAACACCTAGCCCGCATGAAGCGCATGCTGGCCATGGCCGACATCGTCAAGCTGTCGGACGAGGACCTCGACTGGTTCGGCGAGAGCGGCTCGCTGGAGGAAATCGCCGCGCGCTGGCTACAGCTCGGCCCCAGCCTGATGGTGGTCACGCAGGGCGCCAAGGGTGTGCTGGCCTTTTCGAAGAGCCATGCCGTCTCGGTGCCGGCAACGCCGGTCACCGTCGTCGACACGGTCGGCGCCGGCGACACCATCAATGCCGGCATCCTCGCCTCGCTGCGCGACCAGGGCCTGCTTTCCAAACAGGCGATCGCCACGCTGTCCGAGGAACAGATCCGCACAATGCTTGCCTTCAGCGTCAAAGCTGCCGCCATCACGGTCTCCCGCGCCGGCGCCAATCCGCCCTGGCGGCGCGAACTCGCCTGAGATACGCCGGGTCGATCTCGGTCGGGCTCGCCAAAGCGGACTTCGCCAATCACATTATGTTTCGATCCGGCGGCCGACGCTCGCCTCGCCGCCCGCGAACGGCCGGAAACGCCTGTAAATCCGGCCTTTGCCGGCTCATCGCGCCAGGAACCGGGTAACATGGCCGGCTGCTGCCTGTGGTCGCGCCCTGCCCGCGCGGCTTTTCGGCGCCGTGCAACTCTGTTACCAGCGGCGCGTTATCAGGCAAATATTGGGGCCGACATGCAGTTCATCGATCTTGGCGCACAGCGCGAGCGTATCCAGGACCGCCTGACGCAGGCGATCGACCGCGTCGTCAAAGACGGCAAATACATCCTCGGCCCGCAGGTTGCCGAATTCGAAGCCAAGCTCGCCGACTATGTCGGCGTCAAGCATGTGGTGGCCTGCGCCAACGGCACCGACGCGCTGCTCCTGCCGCTCTATGCTTCCGGCATCGGGCCTGGCGACGCCGTGTTCGTGCCGAGCTTCACCTTCGCCGCCACCGCCGAGGTCGTCGCGCTCGCCAAGGCCGAGCCGGTCTTCGTCGATGTCGACGCCAAGACCTACAACATCGACATCGAGAGCCTTGAAGCAGCCATCGCCATGGTCAAGGCCGAGGGCCGCCTGACGCCGAAAGCGATCATCCCGGTCGACCTGTTCGGCCTTTCCGCCGACTACGACGCCATCATGGCGATCGCCAAGCGCGAGAAGCTTCTGGTCATCGAGGACGCCGCCCAGTCGATCGGCGGCACCGCCGACGGTCTCAAATGCGGCGCCTTCGGCCATGTCGCCGGCACCTCCTTCTACCCGGCCAAGCCGCTCGGCTGCTATGGCGATGGCGGCGCCATGTTCACCAACGATGCGGCGCTCGCCGACAAGCTGCGTTCCTTCGCCTTCCACGGCAAGGGCGCGACGCAATACGACAACGTCCATGTCGGCATCAATTCGCGCCTAGACACGCTGCAGGCGGCGATCCTGATCGAGAAGCTCGCCATCCTCGAGGACGAGATGATCGCCCGACAGAAGGTGGCTGCCCGTTATGCCGAAGGCCTCGGCGACATCGTCACCGCCGCGCGCAATCTCGACGGCAGCCGCTCGGCCTGGGCGCAATACGCCATCGAGACGCCGAAGCGCGACGGGCTGAAGGCGCATCTGCAGGAAAAGGGCATTCCCTCGGTCATCTATTACGTGAAGCCGCTGCACGAGCAGGTGGCCTATCGCCACTTCCCGCGCACGCCGACCGGGCTCACCGTGTCGGAAGACCTGCCGAAGCGCATCCTGTGTCTACCCATGCACCCGTATCTCAGCACATCCGACCAGGACCGCGTCATCGAGACGATCCGCAACTATATCGGCTCGAATTCAGCGCAGGCGGCCGAGTAGCCGCCTCTTCGGGTCTCCGTCTCCCCGCAAGCGGGAGACGGAAAAACCTCATTACCTTCCCCGGGCAATAAAGAACGGGTTGGCGAAATCCGCGTCGTGCGGCTGGCTGCGCTTGCCATAGGCGAGTGGCGTGCCGTCAAGCGTCTGCGTGGTGCCACCGGCGGCGCGCAGCACCGCATCGCCTGCCGCTGTGTCCCATTCCATGGTGCGGCCGAAGCGGGGATAGACGTCTGCCGAAGCTTGCGCCAGCAGGCAGAATTTCAGCGACGATCCCACCGAGACGATCTCGGTTTCGCCCAGCGTCGCGATATAGGCATCGGTCTCCGCCGTGCGGTGCGATCGACTGGCGACGACAGCGAGCGGCGAACCCGCCCGGCGCACTGTTATCTCGCGCCGCAAACCGACAGCGAAACCGGCATCGACCTCCGCTACTTCCGCCCTGCCCGGCCGGCCAAGATAGAGATGCCCCGAACAGGGCGCGAAGACCACGCCGACTTCCGGCGCGCCATGGCGCACCAGCGCGATGTTGACGGTGAAGTCGTTGCCGCGCTTGACGAACTCCTTGGTGCCGTCGAGCGGGTCGATCAGGAAGAAGGCGTTACCCAGCGCCTCTGGCAAAATGCCGGCGCTGACCTCTTCTTCCGCCACGCAAGGAATGGCCGGATAGGCGTCGCGCAGGCCAGCCAGGATGATCACCTCCGCCTCGCGGTCGGCGATCGTCACCGGCGAGGCGTCGGCCTTGGCATCGACGGCGCAGCCTTCGTGAAAGATGCGCATGATGGCTTGGCCGGCAACGAGAGCCAGCCTTTCGAACACGACGAGCATCGCCGCGTCGGCCGCTTCTTCTGCTATGTGGGCCGCGCTCATCTAGATGCCGCCGCCGCTCTCATATTGCGTTTCGGCCTTGTCGCGCTCGGCCAGCCAGTCGTCCAGAATATCCACCATCTCCTCGACCGTGCGGCCGACGGTTTCGAGACGGATTTCCGGATTTTCCGGCGGCTCGTAAGGCGAATCGACGCCGGTGAAGTTCTTGATCTCACCGCGCATTGCCCGCGCATAGAGGCCCTTCGGGTCACGCCGCGCGCATTCCTCGAACGGGGTGTCGACGAACACCTCGACGAACTCGCCGCCGGCCATCAGTTCGCGCGCCAGGCGCCGCTCGGCGCGGAAGGGCGAGATGAAGGAGACCAGCACGATCAAGCCGGCATCTGCCATCAGCTTGGCCACCTCGGCGACGCGGCGGATGTTCTCGACACGGTCGGCATCGGTAAAGCCGAGATCGCGGTTGAGGCCGTGGCGCACATTGTCGCCGTCGAGCAGATAGGTGTGGCGGCCGGTGGCGGCCAGCTTCTTCTCGAGCAGGTTGGCGATGGTCGACTTGCCCGAACCCGACAGGCCGGTGAACCAGAACACCGCCGGCCGCTGGTGCTTCATGTCGGCGCGGGCGCGCTTGTCGATGTCGAGCGACTGCCAGTGGATGTTCTCGGCGCGGCGCAGCGCGTGCTGGATCATGCCGGCGCCAACGGTGGCGTTGGTGATGCGGTCGATCAGGATGAAGGCGCCGGTCGAGCGGTTCTCGGCAAAGGCGTCGAAGACCAGCGGCGTGCGCGTCGAGATGTTGACGACGCCGACCTCGTTCATCTCCAGCGACTTCGCCGCCTCGTGCGAGAAATCGTTGATGTTGAGGCGGTGCTTCAGTTCGGTGACGGTCGCGCTCGCCTGGTCGGTCTCGGTGCGCAGGATGTAGGAGCGGCCGGGCAACAGCGCCTGTTCGTCGAACCAGACCAGATTGGCGGCAAACTGGTCGGCCACCTGCGGGCGGGCGTCCGCCTGCACCAGCATGTTGCCGCGCGAGACCTCGACCTCTTCGTCCAGAACCAGCGTCACCGCCTGGCCGGCGACGGCCTGCTGGAGGTCGCCGCCATGGGCGACGATGCGCTTGACGCGTGCAGCGCGACCGGACTTGGCCACCACGACCTCGTCGCCGCGCGCAACGGTGCCGGAAGCGACGGTACCGGCGAAACCGCGGAAGTCGAGGTTCGGCCGGTTGACATATTGGACCGGGAAACGGAACGGCTGGCCGGCGGCGGCGCTGTCGACCGGCACCGTCTCGAGATGCTCGATCAGTGTCGGGCCCTGATACCAGGCCATGCGTTCGGAGCGCGCCGAGACATTGTCGCCGAAGCGCGCCGACATCGGGATGGGTGCGATGCTTTCGAAGCCGAGATCGCGGGCGAAATCGCGATATTCGGCAACGATGCGATCGAAGGTGACGCGGTCGAAGTCGACCAGGTCGATCTTGTTCACCGCCAGCGCGATGTGGCGGATGCCGAGCAGCGAGGCGATGATGGAGTGGCGCCGGGTCTGGCGCAGCACGCCCTGGCGCGCGTCGATCAGCACGATGGCGAGATCGGCGGTGGAGGCGCCGGTCGCCATGTTGCGCGTATATTGTTCGTGGCCGGGCGTGTCGGCGACGATGAATTTGCGCTTCGGCGTGGCGAAGAAGCGGTAGGCGACATCGATGGTGATGCCCTGCTCCCGCTCGGCCTCCAGGCCGTCGACCAGAAGCGCGAAATCGATATCCTCGCCGGTGGTGCCGTGCTTGCGGGAATCGCGCTCAAGGGCTGCGAGCTGGTCCTCGAAGATCTGCTTGGTGTCGGACAGAAGGCGACCGATCAGCGTCGACTTGCCGTCGTCCACCGAACCGCAGGTGAGGAAGCGCAGCAGCGACTTCTTCTCCTGCGCGGCCAGATAGTCGCGCACGTCGCTGCTGGGCGCCAGGGTTTTTGCCGGTACATGACGCATCGTCAAAAATAACCCTCGCGCTTCTTCTTTTCCATCGAGCCCGCTTCGTCGCGGTCGATCAGGCGGCCCTGGCGCTCGGAAGTGCGCGCCGTCAGCATCTCGCCGACGATGGCTTCCAACGTGTCGGCGTCGGACTCGATGGCGCCGGTCAGCGGATAGCAGCCCAGCGTGCGGAAGCGCACCAGACGGTTTTCCACCGTCTCGCCGGGCCTCAGCTTCATGCGGTCGTCGTCCTTCAGGATCAGCATGCCGTCGCGTTCCACAACCGGCCGCTCCTTGGCGAAGTAGAGCGGCACGATCGGGATATCTTCCTGGAGGATGTACTGCCAGATGTCGAGCTCGGTCCAGTTGGAGAGCGGAAAGACGCGGATCGATTCACCGGCGGCGATGCGGGTGTTGTAGATGTTCCACATTTCCGGCCGCTGGTTCTTCGGGTCCCAGGCGTGGGCGGCGTTGCGGAAAGAGAAGATGCGCTCCTTGGCGCGCGATTTCTCCTCGTCGCGGCGGGCGCCGCCGAAGGCCGCGTCAAAACCGTATTTGTCGAGCGCCTGGCGCAGCCCAACCGTCTTCATGACGTGGGTGTGCACGTTCGAACCGTGGTCGAACGGGTTGATGTTGTCGCGCACGCCGTCCTCGTTGACGTGCACCAAAAGGTCGAAGCCGAGCTTTTCCGCCATGTGATCGCGAAAGGCGATCATCTCGCGGAACTTCCAGGTGGTGTCGACATGCAGGAAGGGAAATGGCGGCTTGGCCGGATAAAAGGCCTTCATCGCCAGGTGCATTAGCACCGAGGAATCCTTGCCGACCGAATAAAGCATGACCGGCTTGGAGAAATTCGCCGCGACCTCGCGGAAGATATGGATGGACTCGGCTTCCAACCGCTGGAGATGGGTGAGTGCCATGTTCATCGATTGGGTCTCTGGTCGCCGCGGCCCCGCCACGGGATAGATAGGAACGAACAACCGCTGGCGGAACAAGCTGTCGCGGTTCTTGGCCGGCTGCCGAACCTGTCACCTTCTAACGGTAGAAACCGCTGTCGCCAACATTGCCAAGGCTCTTTCGCCTTGCGCAATGAGTTGAATTTTTCGCGCAAATGGCCGTTCTTGGAAATTCTCTACGGCCTGACGTGCGCGAGCACTGCCTGCTTCGATTGGATCGTTCTGTTTCCACGATGACGCGGCGTCCGCGCCGCCGCGGATCAGGGCAAGCGAACAAGGCCGGCATCAGCCTTCCCCTCTTCTACGGGGTGCATCTGTCCCCGCTTGGCAGGGAGCGGGCCGTAGGGACGGGCCAGCACGCCGCCCCTCCCCGTTCACGGGAGAGCTATCGCACATGGTTTCAAGATGGGTGCAGAGGCCCCTCGTCATTCCCGACCTCGTGAGCGACGAAGGAGCGGAGAGTGTCGGGAATCCACGCCGTGACCGAGGAACTGCAAAAAAAATGCTGGAGGGCAGGGCGAACTCTACATTTTTCAGTTTTCCCGTCTGGAGGGCCCATGACGGAGATGTTCCGGCATGAATTCCCGACACTCTCCGGTCGCTTCGCTCCCTCACGAGGTCGGGAATGACGAGCTTCAACCGCCCGACGCCAAGATTGGCAGCCGCCATATGCCATTGCCCTGTCGTTCGCAGGAGTATCGCACGCGGCACACCAGAAGCGGGATAGGCACCCCATCCCCCGTCAGACCCAGACACCACAGACCGAGATGGTGGTCGCTCCCAGCGTGTTGGCGCCATTGCCGTCCTCGCGCACATAAACGAGGTTCGAGTTCGAAACCGGTGACAATTGCGTGGTGGGCACGATGTGCATGGTGGTGTTGACCGCGCCGTCGGACAGGCTGTTGCCGCCGAAAAACGACCCCGCGCCGGTATCGCGCGACAAGAGAACGCCGACCCTTGTGCCGATGCCCTGCACATCGCATCTGAACGTGATCGCCGCCTGGCGGAACACGGCGCCCAACTGGTTCTGCAGCATGGGCGAGATATCCAGCGCATAGCCACGGGTAAAGCCGGCGGGAACACCAGGCCGGCCGGCAATATCGCCAAGCTGGACAACTTCCCCGGCCACCCATCCCGCCACGTCCGCGGCGCTGGTGACCTGAAGCTGGTTGGCGGCCGGGTTCCACTTGATCCACGCCGGCTGCGCTGCCGCCTTGGAGACATTCCACACCCTGACATAGGAGACGTCGCGCATCGTGGTGTCGAAGAACAGGTCTGCGTCGTTGGCGGCCAGCGTCAGCACGCTTCCGGCGACCGCCGACAACGTCGCCTGGCGCGGATCCTGGCTGCGGGTGCGCGAAAGCCGCAAGATCGACACCTGCCCATCGCCGCCGGGCGTCAGGATCATGCCGCTCAGTGGCTTGCGCGTCGCGGCATGCTCGACGCCGGCCGGAAATCGCACCGCGCCCGTGCCCTTGTCGGCGACCAGCGCCTCGTTCCAGCTCGCACCATCGGCGCTGGTCTTGACGCGCCAGTCGTCATCGCCGGCGAGCCCGAATTCGGCGCGGCCCGAATAGCCGGTCTGGAACAAAACGGTGGCGCTGTGGCCGGCGCCTGCCTTGTTGACCTTCACCTGATGGCCGGCGCCGACATTGTCGAACAACACCGCCTCCGAACGCACCACGAGGCGGTTCGTGACATCGGCGGTGGCGTTGACGCCAAGCCGCTGCAGCGAGGTGGCCTCGTCGACCGCGGCCCAGACACCGCCATCGAAGGCAAGGAGCCGTGTCTCGTCCGCCACCCAGGCCAGCCAGCCCCGCCGTGGCACCAGGAAGGCCCAGGCGCCGTCCTGCCAGGCGGCAATCATGCCGGCCTTGCCCGCCCAGGCACCCGTCGGCGAGACAGCGACCAGATAGCGGTCGCCCTCCTGCGGACTTGCCGGCGGTGCGGCGAGGTCACGGTCGAGCACCGCAAGTTGCACGACGGCGTCCAGCCGACGCAACGCCTCATTGTGGATGACGTGTTTCTGGGCTTGCGAAGGAAGGATGTAGGGAAGTTCGAGAAGTTTGGTCTGTTCGCTCATGGCACCCTCTGCGTTTGCCCGATTTTGCGGGCGCGGCAGTGGTGGTGAATAAAATCAAAGGCACGATGTCAGTAGATTTGTCGCAAACGGCTGTTTTCGTGGGGCGAAATTTTTCGCCGACGGTCATGAGAGGTGGGGCGTATTCACATGGCGCCGAGAAGCAATGCGAGCTCATGATTGAACGGGAAGGAATAAGGTTCTGATACGAGACCCGCATGAAACTGCCGCGCTCAACTGCGCAAGATACCACGAAATACGACCTTAAAAAAAAATACACCCGATTTCACTTCATTAAATCACAATCATTCAATATATATAAATTTATACATTAAATCATTGCACGGCGATCGTGAAATTAAATTGCGTAGCAATTTAATTTCACATAACCGGAGTATTATTTGAAAATCCCCTCAACATTCCAATCAACACACAAAACACTGATAGCTCGATCTTCCGCAGTGGCGAACTTCGTTCCGCCCTCGGCCTAAGGGACGCGACGCATACGCCCAACTGCAATTGTAAGCAGCGCTCGCATTCTCAATTGGCAGCAACGGGAGACCAAGGTAGGGTTGGAGTTGTAGCTTAGCGAGAATGAGAGATAGCTGCAAATAGCCCTCCCTCTGTCGCGAATGCTTGCTATTTTCAACGAAAGTTGACTAACACAGGCGCTCTTCCCCTGGCTGCTCAATGGTGCCGGCAAGTGTCGATAATCTGCAGCCGACTTGGTAATGAGATAAATTCAAACATGAAGACATTCGTAATTGCCGAAATCGGCGTAAATCACAATGGAAAGCTGGCACTGGCACTGGAGCTAGTCGAAAAGGCCGCCAACGCCGGCGCACATGCCGCAAAATTTCAAACGTTCAAGGCCGATTCTATTACGGCAAAGAACACAGCAACCGTCGCTTATCAGCAAGTCTCGGGCGCGCAGGATCAGCATGCGATGCTGAAGGATCTGGAACTTAGCGAAGCCGATCACAAGGCAGTTGCCGCTCGCTGTAGAGATTTAGGCATCGAATTTATGTCAACTGCCTTCGACACTGCATCGCTCGACATGCTGTGCGACATCGGCATTCGCCGAATCAAAATCCCCTCCGGCGAAGTCAACAACGAGCCTTATCTTGAGGATTGCGCGAGACGTGGACTTCCAATTATTTTGTCCACGGGCATGGCAAATCTTGCTGAAGTTCAGCGTGCGGTAGAAGTTGTGACTGCAGGCACCCCTGCGGATCTCCCTAAAGACCCCGCTGGACTGCCTCCTCTGGTCGTCCTTCATTGCACGAGTGCATACCCTTCCCCGTTCAAAGATGTGAACCTGCGAGCGATGGCAACCATGGCTAGGGAACTTGGAGTACCTGTTGGCTATTCCGATCACACAGCCGGAATACTGGTACCGCCGATCGCCGTTGCCATGGGCGCAATCGTAATTGAAAAACACATAACGCTGGATCGAGCGATGCCAGGGCCGGATCATTCCGCCTCAATCGAGCCCTACGAACTATCCGACATGATGCAAGCAATTGCCAATACAGAAACCCTTCTAGGCGACGGCACCAAGCAGGTTCGTCCAATTGAAGAAGAAGCCCGCAGACTTGTGCGACGCGGGTTAAAGGCCGCGCGCGCCATGCCGGCGGGTGAGGTGTTAAGTTTGTCGGATATTGCCATCCTCAGACCGGCCACCGGCCTTTCACCAGAGTACTACAAATCGCTGGTTGGCCGACGCCTTTCAAAAGCGGTTGCACCAGGCGACCCCCTGGACTACTCCCACTTCGAGTAAGCGCGTCCTCATAAGACGCAAACTAGGAAAATACGAGATAGAAGGCCGGCCGATGATCTATGCCGATCCCCGCACCGAAATAGTTGACTACTCTCTCTATTCCCCGACGCTCGCTTCGCCGCCAACCAAATACGGCCTGCCACGTTCGGTTGTTTTCTGCAAAAAATGCGTGATATCCAACCAGAGGCCGAATTCCGCTGTGGAGTACAAGCATACTGCCGAGAGCAAGAAATCAGTCATTGCTTTCGACGACGAAGGCGTATGCGATGCCTGTCGGAACGCCGAACGCAAACATGCGGTCGTTGATTGGGAGCGTCGACGCGCAGAATTGGTTGTCTTGTGCGACAAATATCGTTCGCGCAACGGCTCATATGACTGCTTGGTCCCAGGCTCAGGCGGCAAGGATAGCTTCTACCAATCATGGATGCTGAAATACGAATTCGGCATGAACCCGTTGACATGCACTTGGGCACCGCATGTTTACACTGAATGGGGACAGCGTAACTTCAACCATTGGATCCATTCCGGCTTCGACAATTTTCTTTTGACGCCAAACGGTCGCGTAAAGCGGCTAATGACACGACTTGCAGTCGAGAACCTATTTCATCCTTTTCAACCATTCATCATCGGTCAAAAAGGTTTTGCTCCAGCATTTGCGGCAAAAATGGGCATCCCGTTGATCTTTTACGGAGAGAACGAGGCCGAGTACGGTAATCCGATCGCGGACAACGAAACCGCTAAACGTGATTACAACTATTTTTCAGCCACAAGCGACGACGAGACTTACCTTGGCGGTGTCTCGGTAGCGGATTTGATCGAAAAATTCGGAGTACGTAGAGCCGACTTGGCGGCGTACATGCCCTCTGACCCGAAGGTTCTGGAAGAAAAGGGAATCGAAGTTCACTATCTTGGCTACTATTTGAAGTGGCACCCGCAAGCAGCCTACTATTTTGCTGTCGAACATGGCGGCTTCGAGGCATCTCCGGAACGTACTCCTGGAACGTATTCCAAGTACAACTCGATCGATGATCGGATCGACGACCTGCACTATTACACGACCTTTATTAAGTTCGGTATTGGTCGCAGTTCCTACGACGCAGCTCAGGAAATTCGATCGGGCGACATCGAGCGCGAAGAAGGAGTGGCGCTGGTGAAGCGATATGATGGAGAATTCCCAGAGCGTTTCGCAAACGAACTATTTGATTACCTCAGTGTTCCGCCAGAACAGTACCCCGAGGCCGCTAAGCAGTTTGAAGCACCTGTTATGGATCGGGCTTATTTCGACACGCTCGCGAACAGATTCCGCCCGCCTCACCTGTGGCAATACGAGGGCGGTGAGTGGAGCCTTCGGCGCACCGTGTTTCAGGAGAACTAAGATGTGCATGTCGCCGAACAGCAACGCACATAGGGGCCCTGCCGGTGAATAGACGATTGATTGCACGCCTCGATGTTAAGATGGAACATCTCATAAAAGGTGTCCATCTAGAGGGATGGCGAAAGATGGGAGACCCCAAAGAGCGCGCTAGACAATACTATGAACAGGGTGCGGACGAGTTGCTATACATGGATGTAGTGGCAAGCCTTTATGATCGCAACAATCTTTCGAGTATCGTGCGCAATGTCGCCTCGGAAGTGTTCATTCCTATTACCGTTGGAGGGGGCATACGCAATCTGAAAGCGGTGCACGATCTTCTTGCGGTGGGTGCAGACAAAGTGGCAATAAACACGGCCGCCACAATCGATCCGGATATCCTGCGGGCAATATCCGACACCTACGGGTCGCAGGCTACGGTTCTCTCGATCGAGGCGAAACGACAGCCGGCAGGCGGCTGGGAGGCGATGACGGACAACGGTCGCAATCGCAGTGGACGGGATGTCGTCAAATGGGCTGTTGAGGGCCAGAGGCTTGGCGCTGGCGAGTTGTTGATTACCTCGATCGACCAGGATGGAACTGGTCGCGGAATGGATGAAAATCTGATCGCAACTGTTGCACGGGAAGTCGACATTCCAGTGATAGCGTCAGGGGGAGTCGGGACCGTTGGACACGTTATCAATGTACTCCAGAATCCCGACGTGAGCGCCGTTGCTGTCGCCAAGACGCTTCATATGAATCAATTGTCGATACAAGACTTGAAGGAAAGTTGTGTTGCAGCCGGCGTCCCGGTGCGTTCTACACAGACTATGGTGGCGGCATGAGCGGCAAAACCGTCGTCGTCGACTATGGGATCGGCAATGTATTCTCAGTGTGCAATGCCATCCGGCAAGTTGGTGGAAGCGCTGAGCTAACAGGAGATTTATCCCAGATTCGTCATGCTGACCGTGTAATCCTACCAGGCGTGGGCGCCTTTGCGCGCGCCATGGAAGCCTTGCGCCAACGAGGTCTTGACGAGACCTTAAGGGCTTTTGTCGAGACCGGCAGGCCATTTCTTGGAATCTGCATCGGCATGCAAGTACTAATGGACCAAAGTACGGAATTCGGCACATACCAAGGATTGGGATTCATAGAGGGGCAGGTAGAGCGTATACCCGATCAGACTCCTGATCGTAGCCACTTGCGTGTGCCACATATCGGCTGGGCCACGTTGAAAACCGACCACCATACGGGCGGCGGCTGGGAAACAGCGCCTCTATCTGCTATGGAGACAACTGGCGCCGCCGTTTACTTCGTCCATTCGTACCATTGCCAAACGAATGATCCAGCCCAGCGGATTGCCTACACAGACTACGATGGAGTTGCGATAACGGCAGCGATCCGGAGAGACAACGTTGTGGGGGTTCAATTTCATCCGGAGCGCAGCGCTGCAGCAGGTCAATCGCTCCTCAAAGCTTTCCTAAAATCATAATGCGGGAAAACGCAGAAAGCCACCTCTCGAACAAATGTCGCTACGCATGCGCGTAGCGACGAATTGCGTTTATCGTCCGTTCGAGTTGCTGCTCAGACATGTTTGACCCAGACGGAAGACAGAGCCCCGTATCGAACAACCGGTCTGAAATGGGCTGGTTGCCATGCGCAAAAAAACTACAGTCTGAGAAAACAGGCTGCAGATGCATGGGCTTCCAGATGGGGCGCGCTTCGATCAATTCACCTGCAAGATATTGAATAAGCGCCGACGCTGATCGGTTGCTCCCGCCCTGCTGAAGCGTGCAAGCTGACAACCAGCGAGTAGAATAGCTCCAAGCGGGCTCCGGCATCCATTCAATCCACTCGATGTCGGATAGTTCTTTGCGATACGTTTCATATATCCTGCGGCGTTCGCTCACTCGTTGCTCGAGTACCTTTAACTGCCCACGGCCGACGCCCGCAAGAATATTGCTCATTCGATAATTGTAGCCGATCGTCGAATGCTGGTAGTGCGGCGCAGGATCTCGCGCCTGAGTTGAGAGGAAGCGAGCCCTATCAGCAAACGCCTTCTCTTCGGTAACCAACATCCCCCCGCTCGACGTGGTGATGATCTTGTTACCATTGAAGGAATATATACCCATGCGACCAAAGCTTCCCGAAGCCTTGCCTTTGTAGGTAGCGCCCAAGGACTCTGCTGCATCCTCTATGATCGGAACATCAAACCGGTCGCACAGCTCAACAATAGGATCCATATCGGCGCTTTGACCGTACAGGCTAACGACAATAACAGCTTTCGGAAGTTTGCCTTCTCTTCTGCCCACCTCCAAGGCGCGTTCAAGCGCTTGTGGCGACATGTTCCAGCTCTCTGGCTCGGAATCGATCAAGACTGGCTCAGCACCCTGGTAAACGATCGGATTAACGCTGGCTGCAAAAGTTAACGTCGAACAAAAGACATAGTCCCCCGGCCCAACATCTAACAGGCGCAAGGCCAAATGGATCGCCGCAGTACCCGAACTCAGAGCAACGGCGTTTGCGATCCCCAATTTTTCAGCCAGCTCGATTTCGAAAGCATCTACATTTGGCCCTAGCGGCGCGATCCAATTTGTCCGAAATGCTTCGGTGACAAACTCGATCTCGCTCTCCCCCATATGTGGGGTCGATAACAAGACCGGCTGATCGATCTTTGATCTTTCGACGAGTTCAACAACTTTGCCGTTGTCATCAACGACAGGCAGATGGTTCACCACATTGGCCTGCATCAACAACAACGCTTCGCGACGAGTGTAGCCTAATTGCAAGGTGACCGATTGACGATCGGAAAGCAGAGAGAGCGTGTCGTTCAGATTCGCTCCATCAAGCAAAAGGCGCCTGATATCTCCGTCGGTGACCGTTCGCTCAAAACGCTCATCTGCCGATGAGAGAAGCAGAACGCCCGTCGCCGTTCGGTCGAGCAAGGCTAGCGCATCATGAAGTGTGGCATCTCTGCCAATGGCGATTTTCGAAATATCCACGCCCAAAACCCCTATCCAATCCGATTGGCAGGTATCCCCGCATAGACACCTTGTTGCGCGATATCAGCAACGACCACCGCTCCCGCACCAACGACCGCTCCATCGCAGATTCGTATCCCAGGCAAAACACTCGCTCCAGCTCCAACCAGTACGCCCTCCCCCACACGGACATTGCCGCCGAGCGTAGCGCCCGGAGCTATATGGGAGAAATCACCCACAGTGCACTCGTGATCGACGACGGCGCCATGATTCACGATGACGCTTCGGCCGATATGTGCCAGAGGCCCAACTATGGCTCCAGAAGCTAGAAAAGTCCCCGGACCGATTTTTGCACTGCCAGCAATAGAGGTCGCCGGATGATAAATAGACTGAGTGTATCCTCCCTTCGAGTCCAGACACTCAACCAAATTCGCACGTGCTTTAGAATTGCCAATACAAACGTGATACGGCTGCCCAGAAAGCAAAGATGGGTCAAAAAGACGAACTTGGATATCGAGGCGCTTGCTGGTCGTCCTGCTGACGTCCTCATCCCACAAGCAAATATGTTCCAGACTCCAGCCACCAGCAAGCAAAGAATCTATAACCACTAACGAGTGACCGCCAGCCCCCACAAGATTTATCATCTCAGTACGTATTTTCTTTGACAAGGCTCAATGCGTCCAGTCGCACAGAAGAAAGAAAACTAACAATTCGCATACTCGCGCTGCCGTCACCGTAAACATTCGACTTGGCGAACCGCTTTTTCTTGAGAGCGAATTCAAGTGCGGAATTTAACGCATCTTCCGTCGGCTTCACATCAATCACGTTGCTGTTTCGCTGTCGTAGATTTTGCCGAGATCCAATATTGACCACCGGCGTTCCAAAGCTGGCCGCCTCAATAATGCCACTGCTGGAATTGCCGATCATGAGGTCGGCCTCTTTCATCGTTGAGACAAAATCCGATCGAGCAAGATGCGTGATTGCCTTGATCTCGTGTCTCCTGGATGCTTCGTCGAGCACCTTCCGAATTTCATCACTGCCTGCGTCGGAATTTGGCATCAAAGCCAGGATTTGAAACTGGTACGCACGCAATGCTGCGATGATCCTGGCAATATCTGCCCCTCCCGTCGCCGCTTCTTGAACAACCGGATGATAAAGGAGAAGTGCGATCTTCCCGGCAGCCTCCAAATGGAAATCTGCACAAATTTGCTCTCGCGACTTCGTAGCAATCTCTGTCAAGCCATCCAGTCCAGGGGCACCGACCACCGATATTTGAGAAGCAGGTTCTCCCATTGACACAAGCCGTTGCCTACTTTCTTCGGTAGCTGTCAGGTGGAAACGCGACAGTTTGGAAATAGCGTGGCGCACAGGCTCGTCAACGGTCCCTGAACGCTCGCCGCCATGTACATGCGCGACGGGAATCCCCAGATGCAGCGCGGCGATAGCGGCAGCCAACATTTCCCCCCGATCACCAAGCAAGAGAACGATGTCAGGTCGCTCGACTTCCAGCGCATCGACAAATCCCACCAACATCCGCCCGATGTTCCGAGCCATTAGCGGACCAGAAGGTATATCGTCTTCGACCTCAACCTGAGCGCCGATGGGCAATCCGGACGCCACAATCTCCCTTACTGTCAATCCGTATCGCGTCGAGAGATGCATGCCCGTAACAAGGAGGCTGAGATCAAGTGCGCTGCTTCCATGAATACGTTCAAGTGTTAATTTCATAAGGCCAAAGTCAGCCCTAGTACCAGTAACATAGCAAACCTTGCGCACCGCCCTCATGGTTGTTCACCATATCTTTGCGCCAGGGCTTCCGCCATGATCCAATCGTCCTCCGTGTCAATGTCGATTGACTCACACGGACCATCGCATAGCACCCCAAAAGTCTTATCAGGGAAAAATGTCCGACCACTTTCCAGCACACTCGTACGTGCCAGATAAAGATTGCCAGCAATGTAGACGACTGGACTCAGATCCTGGCTGCGAAGCAACCGCTCCTGGTTGTCAGTGAATGGCACCAGAGAGGGGGGAGACTGCCAATCGAACAGGTGAGAGGGATGATTTCGAGCATGAGCCACACCGATAACGGCTTGGCAATCGTCGTTATTCAACAGCATCCTCGCCGCTTCCCAGCGTTCTGCTCGCCGAACCGGTGAAGTCGGCTGTAGTAACGCTACAAAGTCGTAAGATCGCCCTTCGGCACGCTCGCGCTGCAGAACATCAAACACAACATCCACTGTCGTGGCGGTATCTGTAGCCAACTCTGCTGACCGAAGAAACGGCACATCGAGACCATGCGAGACCACAACTGACGCGATCTCCGGATCATCAGTGGAAACAACGATGCGATCGAACCACTTAATCGACTGCGAAAACCGAACCGACCACACAATAAGTGGCACACCTGCGAACGATTTGATGTTCTTACCGGGCAATCGTTTAGAGCCGCCGCGCGCGGGAATGATTGCGAGGGTTTTCAAGATTACAGCCTGTGTTCCAGGAAGGCGGCGGTGGTTCGCTTCATGGCTTCATCGAGTGAGATTGGAGGAACCCAATTCAGATGTTGTTTTGTCGCGGTGATATCCACTTCCAGCGAGCCAAGCAATCGCTGCGCCATATCCCGTTTACCAAACAGCGCCGCAGCGGATTTCAGAAGAGAAACAGGCACAGGAAAAAGGCGAGCATTCAGCCCCATGGCTCGAGCGAGACTCTGCATTAATTGCGGTGTGGATAACGTAGTTCCGTCGCCACCTAGGAAGACTTTCCCTCCAGCTTGATCGTGGGTGAGACAGCAGATGATGAGATCAACTAAGTTCTCCACGTAGGTAAGACTGCGACGGTTGTCGACCAAAGCCAACGGCAATGGAACCTCCCGCTGGACCAACGTCATCATTGCGCGGAAATTTGCCTTAACGCCTGGTCCATAGACCAAAGGCGGGCGAATGGCGACCACTTCCATCCCGTGCTGTGCGCCCACAGCAAAGAGGAGGTTTTCAGCTTCGCATTTTGAGATACCATATGGATCCCTCGGTGAGGGAGGGCTCTCGGTCGTGAATGGTCGCCCAGGTTCAGTCCCCTCCCCATTTACCTTTATGGAACTCATGTAAATGAACCGCTTGACCCCCGCCATCGCAGCTTGCTTGGCGAGGTTCACGGTTCCATCGACATTGACCTCGCGGAAAGCTGCCAATGGATCGACCGCATCGTCTTTCATCACATGTACACGAGCAGCCAGATGAACGATCGCATCGGCCTCTTGTAGGACGCGTCGCCAATCGGTGGTGCCGTCGATGTCTCCGACAGACGTAGAGCTTTTTCCGCTGCGGCTCACAGGTCGGAAATCGATATTGCGTTGAGACAACTCCTGGCAGAGTGCATTACCCACGAAACCGGAAGCGCCAGTCACGACGATCATCCATTGGCCCCTTGTACCTACCTTGTAACTTTTTCACTCAAGGCACCGAGCCAGTGCTCGAGTGCCTCGATCAGCATATCGCGACTGAACTCCCGTCTTGCAAACTCTTGCCCTCTTTGCCCCATGGAGAACCTTTCGGCCTCGGGTAATGCGACCATAGCCTTGACGGCCTCTGCGAGGCCAGCACTATCACCGGCCGCGCAAGCTAAGCCTGCCTGCGCATCGCGCACTACGTCAGCGCCTTCGCCATCGATCATCGCCAATATCGGTATGCCGGCCGCTAGGTAGGCTTGGAGTTTTGCGGGTATTGTCAGAGCAAAGATCGGCTCACTGCGTAAAGATACCAAAAGCGCATCTGCTGCGGCAAAAAACTCGGGCATACGCTCAACAGGGAACCTTCCGATCAACAACACCTTATCGCCGAGGCCACGGACTGCGATTTCACGACGCACCCATTCGAGTTTCCTGCCATCTCCCACAATAAGCCAACGAACAGGCTCATCCCTCAGAAGGTCTGCAGCATCCAATATGGCAGGGAAATCCTGCGCCTCTCCTATATTGCCAGCAAACACAATATCGAATGTGTTAGCCGCGGCTGGAATCTCAGGCGCAGGAATCGCATCGGTCGCTGCAAATGTATCTTCAGCCCAATTGGGGAAGTAAACTACTGGAACGGACCCACACCGCCGCTGAATCTCTGGAATAAAGCGGCGAGACTGCGCTAATATCAAGTCACAACGTCGATAAATAAATGAAACGAGGCGTCCCACCAACCGAAGAACAGTGGGGGTACGCACAGCGCCAACTGCAGACAACGATTCTGGCCAAAGATCCAGAACCCACAAGGCGACCGGCGTGCGCTTAAACCTTCGCAGGACAATCGCTGGAAATCCAACTGTTATTGGTGATGGCTCGAATACGAAGATAGCATCGAAACTGCGGCCTCTCAATTTCAACGGACCGATTATCGCCGCAGAAACAGCAAAGGTTATGTAGTTTAACACCAGACGGAATGCGCCACTTCCCCTGGCAGCCATCGGAACCCGAAAGACGGGTACACCCTTATAGCTGGAGTATTTCGCCGGCGTAGCGGCAAAATCACTGAAGACGACGCCGTCGGGATAGTTGGGGCTCCCCGTCAGTATGGTAATCTCATGACCACGGACCGCTAGCGCATCAACAAGATCGTTGATACGAAAATTCTCAGGCCAGAAATATTGACTGACAACGAGAATGCGCAAGGAGCGATTAGAAGGCGGATTGTCACTTTTAGGCATACCGCACCTCAGGGAGCCAGTAGGGCGCCTCTGCCATTTTTGGGCATCCCCATGACACCTCGAGCGTCTTTTCAACCATTCGTTAAGTTCTGAATTAGCTGTTTTCGCGCCAGACCACACGACGAACGTAGTCACGGTAACTGTGGATGATACGCACCACTTTGTCAGAAACGTTGGTCACCGAATAATCCGAAACAAGCCTAAGGTCACGCCTCTCCCCACGCGATTGCGTTCCAAGAATGTCAAGGC
This sequence comes from Mesorhizobium sp. 2RAF21, assembly GCF_052115345.1. Taxonomy (NCBI): domain Bacteria; kingdom Pseudomonadati; phylum Pseudomonadota; class Alphaproteobacteria; order Hyphomicrobiales; family Phyllobacteriaceae; genus Mesorhizobium; species Mesorhizobium sp. 2RAF21. The sequence continues at coordinate 238,510 of NZ_JBFRGM010000012.1, forward strand.
ATTGCAATACCCGTTCTTTGCCCAAACCGGACATCATAACCGAACCTTCCTCCATCCCTTCCGGCCGTTCGTGCGCCTCTCGAATGTTGAGGGCTGGGAAGTTCAGAATGGACGACTCCTCGGTAATCGTTCCGCTGTCAGACAGCACCGCTCTTGCGTCTTGCTGCAGCCGCACATAGTCGAAGAAACCCAGAGGCTTCATCAGGCAAACGTTTTTGTGGAAGCGAGCATTCACAGCATCAATGCGTTTTTGAGTACGCGGATGTGTCGACACGATAAGCGGCTCATCAAAACGAACCGCCACTGCATTCAACATATCGACTAACTTACTGAAATTATTTTCAGTATCTATATTCTCCTCGCGGTGTGCGCTGACGACGAAATACTTCCCGGGCGTCAAAGAAAGCCGTTCGCAAATACTTGAGTTCTGTATGTTTTTTCTATAATATGAGAGCACTTCCAGCATTGGGCTACCAGTCTTAATAATACGATCAGGTGGAAGCCCCTCTCTTAGCAAATACTCGCGCGCAATATCCGAATAGGTCAGGTTGATGTCGGCTGTATGATCGACGATACGTCGATTGATTTCTTCGGGAACACGGCTATCGAAACAACGATTACCAGCCTCCATGTGAAAAATTGGGATCTTTCGTCGCTTCGCTGGAATTGCAGCAAGGCAGCTATTCGTATCACCTAGAACCAGCAAGGCGTCTGGGTGATGACTTGCCAAATACCGATCAAAGCCGATGATCACGTTGCCAATCGTTTCAGCAGCATTCGCACCTGCTGCACCGAGAAATGCGTCTGGGCGCCTTACGCCCAAATCTTCGAAGAAAATCTCGTTCAGCTCGTAGTCATGATTTTGCCCGGTGTGGACCAAATGATGATCACAGTATTCGTCGAGTTTAGCCAAAACGCGGGAAAGACGAATGATTTCCGGTCTCGTGCCGACAACCGTCACGACCTTCATCTTAGACATAACAACTATACCTTCGCTGCGATGGTATCAGGCCGGCTCTGATCGAACAGCTCGTTGGCCCACAACAGAACAATCATCATTTGGTCGCCGATATTCGTTACATCATGCACCCAGCCAGGCACCGTCTCCACCACCATCGGCTCACTACCGGACGCAAACACCTCGAACCTCTCGCCGGTCAAAATATGACGAAACCCGAATCGAGCCTTGCCCTGCACAACAAGAAATTTCTCGGTCTTGGTGTGATGGTAGTGCCCGCCTCGTGTCACTCCTGGGTGAGCGGTAAAATAAGAAAATTGCCCGCAATTGACCGTGCGCAGAACCTCCACGAAAGCTCCGCGTGGATCGGTATTACTCTTCAGCGTGTAGCTGAATTCGGCAGGAGGTAAATAACTCAAGTACGTCGCATGGAGCGCACGTATTAACCCAGATCCCACTGCATCGGTTAACAAGGTACGGCGGCTGTCGCGGAAGCTTTGAATAAGAGCCGCGACGTAACCTACTGTTGTCACATATTCCGGTTTGACCACACCGTCGCGGACGGCACTCTCGGCATCATCCAATAAAGCAATGAATGCATCCACTACGTCATCTATGTAGACCAGCCTCAAGGGCGCTTCGGGGTCGTTGACAACGATGGGCAAATCTCGAGCAAGGTTGTAGCAAAATGTGGCAACAACCGAATTGTAGTTCGGCTTAGCCCACTTCCCAAAGACGTTAGGCAATCGAAAGATGTGGACCGCCGTCATCTGCTCTCGACCGAACGCAGCCACCAATTCTTCCGCCTGGCGCTTGCTTCTGCCATAAGAATTGTTGCGCTCAGCCTGAATTGAAGAAGCATAGATGACCGGCAGGCGCATTTGGTCTTCCCGAAGAAGACCAATCAGCCTTTGAGTCATGCCGACATTGCCGGATTGAAACTCGACCTCATCGGTTGGTCGATTAACACCCGCCAGATGAAACACAGCACACGAGCCGGCTAGAGCTGCACGTACCGAGACGTCATCATCATCGTGGGAAATGCGCCCTATCTCGAAGCCTAATTCTTCGAGACGCCGCACCAAATTTTGACCAATAAAGCCGCGACACCCCGTGACTGCGATTTTTTTCAATTATTCCTCCGGACGAGGCCGGTTCCCAGCCATTAACTCGCGTATGAAGTCAAGCTTCATCAGCAATTCCTTCATGTTGGGCACATCAAGGCGTCGCGTATTATGGGAGTTGTATTCTTCTGATCGAGAGATTTGCTCTTCTCCCATTTCAACATACTTTGAATAATTCAAGTCGCGCAAATCTGGTGGGATTCTGTAGTAATCTCCCAGATCTTCAGCACCCGCCAACTCCTCGCGGCTCAGCAATGTCTCGAATAGCTTTTCACCATGCCTGGTGCCAATTACTTCGACCGGATATTCTCGCTGACCTAAGAGCTCGCAAAGGGCCGTCGCAAGCGTACCTATCGTAGCTGCGGGGGCTTTTTGGACGAAGATGTCACCGTTGCCTCCCCGATCGAAGGCATAAGCCACGAGGTCAACGGCATCGGCCAGCGTCATCATAAAACGGGTCATCCCCGGATCGGTGATCGTGATAGGCTTGCTCGAGCCAATCTGGTCGGCGAACAGCGGAATGACCGAGCCACGTGAGGCCATCACATTGCCGTAACGGGTACCGCAAACGATCGTCTCGCGAGAGTCAAGGTTTCTGGATTTAGCCACCATAACCTTTTCCATCAGGGCTTTCGAAATCCCCATGGCATTGATCGGATAGACGGCTTTGTCCGTGGAAAGGCAGACGACTTTCCTTACCTTGTTTGCTATAGCCGCCTCCAGCACGTTCTCTGTACCGAGAACGTTTGTCTTAACGGCCTCCAGCGGATGAAATTCACAAGACGGAACCTGCTTCAGCGCAGCAGCGTGGAAAATATAATCCACACCGCGGGTAGCTGTAAGGATACTTCCGTAATCGCGCACGTCGCCAATATAGAACTTTAGTTTCTTGCTGCTGAACGCCTTACGAAGATCGTCTTGTTTCTTCTCATCTCTGCTAAAAATCCGAATCTCCGCAACCGAAGACGCCAGATAGCGGTGAAGGACTGCGTTGCCGAACGATCCGGTTCCTCCCGTAATCAGCAGGCATTTGTCTGACAAAGCACTCAAGGGTCGAAACTCTTCTGTGGTGGGCGGCGGCGCGCTTCTACATCACAAACTCCCAGATGGCTAGTGAGCGCTGTTGCGGCACCACCTTTCGCGCGTGGTCATGAGCCACGATGCTCGGAGCCTTTGAGGGCTTCGACACATGACGATTTCAGAGCTTACGCTTAAGTCCAGGGACGAGGAGCCGGTTCGACGGCTTGAGATATTCACGGG
>NZ_JBFRGM010000013.1:0-2500 GCF_052115345.1 Mesorhizobium sp. 2RAF21
AACGCAAAAAACCCGGCTGATCGCCGGGTTTTTGATTTGGTTGCGGGAGTAGGATTTGAACCTACGACCTTCAGGTTATGAGCCTGACGAGCTACCGGGCTGCTCCATCCCGCGTCAACCGAGTTTATGTAAGCATTTGCCTACATAAAATCCACCGATCCGCCAAATGAAAGGGCCGCTTTCGCGGCCCGTGATCCCGTTGGCGGGCCGTATCGTAAGGAGAAGATTTAACGTGCGTTTGGCAGACCTGGCAGCGACCTACTCTCCCGCGTCTTGAGACGAAGTACCATCAGCGCTGGAGCGTTTCACGGCCGAGTTCGGAATGGGATCGGGTGCAGCCGCTCCGCCATAACCACCAGGTCGGCAAAACGCACGTTATTCGAGAAGCTGTTTTGTGCCTGGCGACTGCAGTTTCTTCCGGGCAAGGCCCGCAAGCGCGACTGCGCGTCGCCGGTTTTCCGGCGCCCCCGCGGAGCATAGGCCCTGTAAGGGCCGCTCATGCGTGAGCGCTGGTTTGATGAACATTAGGAATGAGAACGATCAAGCCGATCGAACTATTAGTACCGGTAAGCTTCAAGCGTTGCCGCTCTTCCACACCCGGCCTATCAACGTGGTCGTCTTCCACGGTTCTCAGGGAATACTCGTTTCAAGGTGGGTTTCCCGCTTAGATGCCTTCAGCGGTTATCCCGTCCGGATATAGCTACCCTGCTATGCGGCTGGCGCCACAACAGGTCCACCAGAGATCCGTCCATCCCGGTCCTCTCGTACTAGGGACAGATCCTTTCAATATTCCTACACCCACGGCAGATAGGGACCGAACTGTCTCACGACGTTCTGAACCCAACTCACGTACCGCTTTAAATGGCGAACAGCCATACCCTTGGGACCTGCTCCAGCCCCAGGATGCGATGAGTCGACATCGAGGTGCCAAACAACCCCGTCGATATGGACTCTTGGGGGTCATCAGCCTGTTATCCCCGGCGTACCTTTTATCCGTTGAGCGATGGCCCTTCCACGCGGGACCACCGGATCACTATGACCGACTTTCGTCTCTGCTCGACTTGTCAGTCTCGCAGTCAGGCAGGCTTATGCCATTGCACTCAGCGAACGATTTCCGACCGTTCTGAGCCCACCATCGCGCGCCTCCGTTACTCTTTAGGAGGCGACCGCCCCAGTCAAACTACCCACCATACATTGTCCCGGACCCGGATAACGGGCCGCGGTTAGACATCCATAGTAATAAGGGTGGTATTTCAAGGGTGGCTCCACCAAGGCTGGCGCCCTGGCTTCAAAGCCTACCACCTATCCTACACATGCCACTACGAATGCCAATGTAAAGCTATAGTAAAGGTGCACGGGGTCTTTCCGTCTAACCGCAGGAACCCCGCATCTTCACGGGGAATTCAATTTCACTGAGTCTATGCTGGAGACAGCGGGGAAGTCGTTACGCCATTCGTGCAGGTCGGAACTTACCCGACAAGGAATTTCGCTACCTTAGGACCGTTATAGTTACGGCCGCCGTTTACTGGGGCTTCGATTCAGAGCTTGCACCCCTCCTCTTAACCTTCCAGCACCGGGCAGGCGTCAGACCCTATACGTCGCCTTGCGGCTTCGCAGAGCCCTGTGTTTTTGATAAACAGTCGCTACCCCCTGGTCTGTGCCACCCTCACCCTGCTTGCGCAGGAAAGGGTCACGCTTCTTCCGAAGTTACGCGTGCAATTTGCCGAGTTCCTTCAGCATAGTTCTCTCAAGCGCCTTGGTATACTCTACCTGACCACCAGTGTCGGTTTCGGGTACGGTCTATAAGTGGGAGCTATTTCCTGGAACCGCTCCGCTGCCCGACCAATCCAATAAGGTCGAACAACTTGTGCAATCCGTCACTACCCACAGGCCCACGAATATTAACGTGGTTCCCATCGACTACGCGTTTCCGCCTCGTCTTAGGGGCCGGCTAACCCTGCTCAGATTAACTTTAAGCAGGAACCCTTGGTCTTTCGGCGGGGGAGTCTCTCACTCCCCTTACGTTACTCATGTCAGCATTCGCACTTCTGATACCTCCAGGAGCCCTCACGGGTCTCCCTTCACTGGCTTACAGAACGCTCCGCTACCGCTCGTGATTGCTCACGAACCCTAAGCTTCGGTGTATGGCTTTAGCCCCGTTACATTTTCGGCGCAAAGACCCTTATTTAGACCAGTGAGCTGTTACGCTTTCTTTAAATGATGGCTGCTTCTAAGCCAACATCCTGGTTGTTTTGGGATCCTCACATCCTTTCCCACTTAGCCATAACTTGGGGACCTTAGCTGTAGGTCAGGGTTGTTTCCCTTTTCACGACGGACGTTAGCACCCGCCGTGTGTCTGCCGACTAGTACTCCTGGGTATTCAGAGTTTGCTTAGGTTTGGTAATCCGGTGAGGACCCCTAGCCCATGCAGTGCTTTACCCCCCAGGGTATTCGGTCGACGCTCTACCTAAATAGATTTCGCGGAGAACCAGCTATTTCC